>NZ_JABMCQ010000143.1 GCF_013179575.1 Sphingobacterium shayense
CAACAGTCTTCGGCAATAGGCTGTCCTCAACACTCTGTTAGGTAACAATTTATCCTAATTATTAATTTTTTTATTTTTTTGAATACAAGAAGCTGTAGATGGTATTAAAGTGACTACAAAAATTGACAGATTCCTCGATCGTACTTCTTTCTAGGGGTAAGATTCTGGGTTAAGTCCAGTTAAGCTCTCCTACCAAAGTAACCGACATAGTCATATCCGGCCAAGGTTACCCTCTTTGGCAATGCTTGTTAAAGCTATGCTATGAAAAAAAACAAGATAGATTAGTGCCAATATGAAATCAATTTGAACAATTTATGGACTCGTCCGTTTTTATGTAAACTAAGAGGATGAATATTATGATTGATAAAAAATATCAGCAATGTATAGAAGCCTGTAGCGAATGTGTTGCAACCTGTAACCAATGTATAACAGCTTGTTTACAAGAGAAAGATTTGGAACATCTAAAGACGTGTATCCAGCTGAATATGGAATGTGCTATAATTTGTGACGCTGCTTTCAAAGTAATGACTATCGACGGGCAAGTCACACCCGACATTTGCAAAATGTGCGCAGAAATATGCGAACGCTGTGCTGCCGAGTGCGAAAAACACGCCAGTATGGGGATGGAACATTGTCGCATATGCGCTGAAACCTGCCGGGCTTGTAGCGCAGCGTGCAAAGAAATGATAGCTGCTTAGAGACACATCACCGCTTATAGGATAACGGCAAATAGTTCCTAGTCTACGTTGAAGAATAAGACCAAAATCTTCTTTCAACCCAGCAGAATCTATTCTTTGCGGTGGGCGATTCCCCGCGAAAGTTAACTGACTTTACTACTTGTTTTGGTCAGCCAATTCTATCTGCACCTTTTCAAATTCCTGTTCTACATCTTTTGACACCGGTTTACTCACCAGTGAAACCAATACCGTAGTTAAAAAGCTTAATAGAAACCCTGGAATAATCTCGTATACTTCCTTGTAATTATGAGGTACATAAATCCAAATTAATACCGTTGCACCTCCCACAAGCATCCCGGACAGAGCTCCCGCTACCGTCATACGTTTCCATAGCAATGAAAGAATGACTAAGGGACCAAAAGCAGCCCCGAAACCGGCCCACGCGTTACCTACTAGCCCAAGGATGCTCTCTTGGGGATTCAGCGCCAGCACGAATGCGACGACGGCAACAGCTAGTACCGATAATCTACTCATGATGAGCATATTCTTTGGATTTGCATGTTTATTAAAGAATGTTTTATAAATGTCCTCGGTCATAGAACTCGAGGTTACCAGCAGTTGCGAAGATATCGTACTCATTACTGCGGCTAAAATAGCAGAAAGAAGAAATCCACCAATAAGCGGGTGGAAAAGCGCCTTTGACAAGTATATAAAAATTGTCTCGGATAACTCACGCGAATTATCAAATTTTAACATTGTTTCGGTGTCAAACCGTTGCAAGTAAGCAATACCAAAAAAACCGAGAAACAATGCCCCTAAAACTGTTCCAATCATCCATATCATTCCCACGCGTCTTGCTTTTTTTATGTCTTTTACGCTATCAATCGCCATAAACCGAACCAGAATATGTGGTTGTCCAAAATACCCAAGCCCCCAAGCTAATAATGAAACTATCGAAATCGCCGTTGTTCCGCGAAGCATATCCATATAAGCGATATCCTTCGCTGATATAACATTAATAGTTTCACCAACACTCCCAAATTGAAAAACAACGACAGTGGGTATCAGCAATAAGGCGATAACCATGATAGTACCTTGCACGGCGTCGGTAATACTAACAGCCATGAATCCCCCAATAAAAGTATAAAACACCACTACCAGCGAGGTCACCCAGAGCCCTATATTATAATCCATCCCAAATGCGGATTCGAATAGCCTTCCTCCTGAAACCATACCAGCAGAGGTATATAATGTAAAGAACACTAACACTAGTACCGATGAGACGAGTTTCAGCAGTTGTGATTTGTCGCGAAATCGGTTCTCAAAGAATACAGGCAACGTTATCGCGTTATTGGCTACCTCTGTATAAACCCGTAGTCGTGGGGCTACGATCAGATAGTTAAAAAAAGCTCCGATCGTCAGTCCGATAGCGAGCCATGAGGCTGAGAGCCCCAGCGTATAAATGGCACCTGGAAGTCCCATCAGTAGCCAACCGCTCATATCGGAAGCGCCCGCGGAAAGTGCCGTTACGAACGGTCCCATCTTGCGTCCCCCAATTAAAAATTCTTCGGAATTATTGGTCGATTTTCGGTATCCATAAACACCTATCATAATCATTATTATAACATACAGTCCAATGGAAATTAACTCATAAACATTCATGGGCAATAGTTTTCAATTTTTTCTAAACAATACAGACCGCTAAGGAAACAATGCGATGAAGGCTGTATGGGGAACCCATTCCGAAAAAAATTAGACGTGAATAGAAACAAAGCTGGGCAGCCTTTAGGCTTCTTTGATAATCTATCAACGGTAGAACGTTTTAAATAAGCACCCTGCACACCACCACATTCCTTATTCACAACTACATGTAGTGCAAGCGACGCGAGCAAAGGTATAAAAAAAATTAAAACAGACGTTCCGGACCAATGATATATAGGAAGATTGGATAACAGATAAAACATGCATAGATATACTCTATATCTTAACGGTAAATTCGTCGCTTTGCTACCTTGATTTTTTTAAGCCCGCGGAACAGTCTTAGCGACGAGCACCACCTAATTGAAAACAACTCGCTCGAGGCGGATGTAAACATCTGTCTTGCAAGGATATAAAAAAAACGATTGCTTCAGGTTATTTTTTAAACGATCCACTTGCGTCTGCTTGTTTACCCTTGCCGTCCCTAACGGTCAGTATCACTTTATATTCTCCTTTTGGCATTTCCTGCACGTCAATATGTTCATGGAAATTATTGGTTATTGTCCCTTTCAAGCGGGGAGAATCAAACGTAAAACTCTTCATAACTCCCTCGCCATGAATATTTACAGTAACGGATTCGATCCCTTGAGGTGCTGACAAATCGGTCTCAAGATGGAGGTCACTTCCGTCGGAGTTAACACCAACATCAAGGGCAGATATATAAGGTATGGAGCTATCAACTTTTAGTGTAAGCTCAGTATCCTTACTGTAGATTCTTTTCCCTCCCGATAACAACTGTAATTCAAATCTATAATTACCAACCTTTGCTTCATCTGGAATCTGGATGGCGTCATGAATAGTTCTATCTTCGTTAAAATTTTGCCGTTCGTAGGTTTTTGTAAAAGTCCAACCCTCACCTTCTACAGGTAAAATGTTCAAAATGATTTGTTCTATATGATCCACTGAACCCACCGAAAAATTCCATGGGAGAGTTTGGCCTAGATAGCCCTGGTTTTCGCCTTCTAAGCCGATCGTCAAATCATTTACCGGCTCTGAGGAACCCTGACATCCTACAAGAAGGAGCGACGAAAATAAACAGATTTTCGAAATTAGGATACAAATGGAAAATTTCATTAGATTGGATTTATACTATTGTTAAACAAAAGATTTATTCTCATTTTGCGAGCTAAACATATCTCACCACGATTCGAATCTAATGCGCGTGGTGATGCTGATGATGGTGTTCATGATGACTATGATCATGATCCCCAATAAACAACGTGGAGAGAGAAAGTAGAACCCCTATTATTACCGCAATCATCTTTTTCTTGTTAAATGTATGATGGTCAGGCGAACCGGATTCGAATAATATTGTAGTGGACACGTGAAGAAAAATCCCGATAACAACGGCCATCATCCTATCGAAATATTGAGCGATATTCCCAATCGCATTTTCGCTAATCCCCTTACTAGCCAGATACCCCAAGGGTGTGGCTAAGGCAAATCCTACAATACACAACAATAAAGTGGTTCTAGATACTCTTGCAGCTATCAGTAGGCTTCCCAAGGCGAAAGCTGCCGGAATGTGATGTAGAGCGATCCCAAAAACCAGTTGTCCTTGATTCAGTCCAACAAGCGGCATTCCTTCTAAGAATCCGTGAAGACATAAACTTATCAAGATAGCTACCGGAAAGGCACCTTGTGTTTCATTAGTATGTATATGTCCGTGCTCTACACCCTGTGAGAAGTGTTCTAAAAAAAGTTGAAACAGAAATCCGCCCAATATATAAAGCCCTATTGTATCGATATTCTGACCGGCGCTGTGGTATACGTGAGGCATCAGATGTAATACGGTCAAACCAAAGAGGTATGCCCCGCTAAACGAAAGAGTAAGCTTAAGAAATGTGGAACTATCCTTTTTAACAAAAAGCACAGCAAGACCACTAACAAAAGCCGAAAAAAATAAGATGCTAATAACGATGATAGAATTCATTTGGCAAGGTTATGGAAAAACAATGTATAAAATAGCCACAGGCCCAACGCAAGGTGCCTGCGGCGGTGTTCGCTAACTAATGATCGTGACCATCTTCGGCGTGAATTTCAAAATTTAACTCCAGAACGTTCTCTCCGGGAAAAACCTCAGCGTAATCAGCTCGATTCCAATCGGTACGCTCGATCTTTTCTTTAACACCAGAATCTAATTTTCGCAAAACGTATTTCACGGCTTTAGTAGCGCCTTGATTATCGTGCCCCACGATGAAATATGAAAGTATACCAGTCACTTCGTATTTTCCAGCAACTTCCGCGCCGTCCCCATATTTACTTTCTCTAGGCTGGAATATCGCTCCACTTTCAGTCGCAGAATTCGAGTTCAAGATAAAGTCTCCACCTATAAGAAATGCTTTATACTGATCGGCCGTTGCTTTATCGGCGACAATTTCATTTTGCACCTCTTCGTCCTCGTAGTTCCAGGCTTTAAGTTCGATTTTATATGCCACCTCAGCGTTTAAATGAAGGTGCCCGTTCTGCTTCGCTTCCCCGTTTTCATTAAAAGAAATGACAATTGATTCTCCTTCAAGCCCGCCGTCAAGTCCATGAAAATGATCACCATGCGCTTCTACCGATTCGCCGGTCACTTCAGTCAAGATCAACTCCGAGCGCTTGATCCCCTCCCGCACCGGCTCGATAGGATCATCATCATTGCTACAAGATGAAAAAGAAAGGATAATAAGACTCAAAATAGCAGATCCTGCAAGTAAAAAATTGTTTTTTTTCATGTTATTATGTTTTTTGTTTGATTGTTCTCGTTCTGAAATTCCAAAACCCGAACCAAGAAATACGGCGATCGTATTTAATGCGGCTTTTCTTTCAACGATGCAAATATAAAAAAAATAACATCAAACGCAACATAGTTGCATTTTGTATCTACATAAAAAACATTTCATTATGATGGTACCCTCTACCATGCGTGTAGTATTTTAAAAAAATGATTCTAGCTGAAACAGAAACAGTCAACAAATAACTACCAAGAAGGGCCATCTAGTATGTAAATGACCCCTCTTAATTTTTAGCTATTTAAAAACTTTTATTCTAAAATACCGTTTATATCAATTTCGGCTAAGTGGGCGAATTGCGTATTGGTACCATACGCATCTTTAAATACAAACTTTATCATTTTAGCAGGCTTAGTGGACGGGATTGAGAAACTTTTATTCGCGCCTTTCTCTTTAACTTGAACAAGATCTGTGGCCACTTTTTCATATTCGTCCTCGTACTTCTCTCTAACGTAAACGTCAAACGTTTTTACGCCGTTATCTGATCCACCCGTCCTGTTGTAAAGCGTAAAACCGTCTACCACAATCATCTCACCAAGAGTAAGTTCCACTTCATGCGGAAAAACAGTTTCCGGTCTTGTCACCTCTGGATACCAATCGGTATGCCAATGATTATCGCTGTCAACGATTCCGTCTATAAGCATGCTGGCACCATTTGCAGCACTATTTTGATTCGATGCAACCGATATCCAAATTGATTTGTCCTGCGCTGTTGTATACTTGGTTTCCTGAAGATTAAAAGTTGTGTCTTTGATTGCCTTGCGGCCTTTCTCATCAATAAATTCCAGTTTAAACCCTACAACTCCAGCGGTAAGACCAATAGTTTCCAACGTATCAAAGGAGGCCTTAGTATCTTCCAAAGACATGGTATATGTCTTTTCCCCGAGCGTGTATATTGCTTTTGCGTCAACTGCGATGTTCGCCTCATTTTGCCAGGCGATACGTAGCTTATTAAATTCCTTTGAAAGCTCAAAATTCTCAACTACATAGTCCACAAAGGATCCTTTGTTGATCGCCGTTCTGCTGACAACCTTCGATAACGTACCATCCAATCCTTCATACTGAAGTTCAAATGTATACTCCCGTTCTTCGGCCATCTGTATAAAAAAGTCCGTACTAAAATCGGTGACTTCTATCTTTTTAGCCTGCCCATTTTCTTGGTAGGTTATCGTCGCTTTTGAAACTCTATCGCTAACACCCTGCCAATCGACACGAAATTTCATATCGAATGTTCCTGTAACCTTGACATTAGAAGGTCCGGCAAGTACTAGATCCCCGTCCTCTTCTTGCTCCTGTATCTGCTCAGGGAAAACAAGCGTATCCTCTTTACAACTGGAAATACTTCCCAAGAAAATCACTCCTAATAATATAATTTTACAAAATCTCATTGTCATATATCGTTATTTCAAAAATTCTATCTCAAAGTTCTTTAAGTAATTTTGACCTTCAATGCCCCAGTTATCGCGCACATCAATATTAAGCCAATATAATACCTGTGGCATCAAGTCACGGCTCTTAAAAAGAATAGCGTTTTCAGGAGCAATATGCGGTAGGTTACTTGCAAATACATCATAGGAAGCCTTTCCCCAAACTGGGATATCAGGCATACCTTCAACTTTGTTTTGAAAAACATCCCCGCCATCATCGAGCGGCCAATATCCCACGAGGTTAGCTATCCGGGGATGATTCGCAGCGATACCCACACTACGTGCATTTGCAACGACCTCCTCATCCGAAAGAGCAACATTCCAGATATGAACATCGGACATATATTGATCCAAATAGTTGGTAGAGAAGACTTCCTGTTGAAACCCAAATGTGAGGGCACTTAATGATTCTATCGATCCGACATTCATCGTTGGTTCCGCCTTAGTCGCCACCTGTGTTCCGTTTACATAAAGTTTCACAGTCGGAACTCCTTCAACACGGGTAAAAATCCCCGTTATGTGTGCCCATTCTTCATCGACCGCAACGGGTCCTCCTGAAATCTCCATACTGACACCACCATCTGCCACCCAAAAGTTAACATTATTACCAGCGCGAAAAAGAGACCAACCGTTAGTTGAACCTGTACGTGCGTTCGTTTTACTAAGAAACGGCGGATAACTATAGGAATAATTTCCCGAAGCATTCTTATTTACTTTAATCTTCGCTTCTATCGTTATCTCTCCAGTATTAGCAATATTATATTGAATCTCTTCCTGCGGAACGACCGTGTTACGGCCTCGCATTGCATTTTGTGTTAACGGATCATTTACGTCATATCCAAAAAAACGCGGAGCAACGAAAACGTCCGCCTTAAGCTCCTGAGAAACGAAGTTTTTATGATTGAAGATTGTTACCGTGTTACGTTCTTGGAAACTTGGGCCTCCATAACTATTTCCGATGCCTCCGTGATTCGAAGTTAAAACAATTAACCACTCTTCCCTGTCGAAACTCGGGCGCTCTTGAACAGCTGCTACTATTACACCAACATGATTATCGACTGCATTGACTGCCGCCTTATACTCCTTACTTTCATAAGAAAAGGACGAAGCAGTTCCCGCTTTTAATACCGAAGTAAATTGCACCAGCATAAAATCAGGATCACCTTGAGAAACTTCTTTGACGATTTTATCGGCTGCAGCCTGATCATTCGTTACTAAGGCGGTTTCACCAGCATCCATCAACATGATATTTGCTAAACCAGGTTCTTGGGTCACAGCTAGAGTAGAAAGACGCGGCGCCTGCTCACTGACTCGGTAAAAGACGGACGGAAAATACGCTTCTTCGTCATGCGGATGGTCTGGATCCGGCGTAGGAAGGAAAGAATTTGTCGTAATATGGTGGAGCGATGACCCCACTCCTGTCATCAGGCTCGCCCATGACGCTGCATCAGTCGTGTTCTCGTCTGCGATGGATTCGAACGAGTATTTGGCATGCTCAAGTAGTCCCGCAATATTTTTGGGAACCTCCTTTTTTAATTCAGCTCCGACAAGCCCATCTACCGCGATAACAAGTACTTTTCGCCGCATGATGGTCGTATCTTCAGGCAACTCGTATTCTTCAAATACAGAATCTGGATTAGCGTATTTTGTACAAGAGCTTACCGAGATTGTTGCTATAGCGACAAACATCCAGCAGGCGAGTTTATTAACAATATTAATTTTCATAATTTATTCTCTTTAATCAACGTCATAGAACGCACCGAATTCCGCAATCGCGTGATGGCCTGAGCCGTTATGATTGGTGTTCCTAAAATAAATTTTCACGTATCGTATCTGATCTAAAGTTTTTAATCTAAACTCTTTTCTTTCGTCTGTATTAGGCATCTGGAAGGAATATCCCGACATTAAATCGTCATCGGTTAATTTAGTGTATGTAACATTATCGTCACTGATATGTACTTCAATATCTTTTGGACGCTGCCCCGAATTACCTTGACGCGGAACAAGATAAAACCCTTTCACGCTCTCCACAGTATTAAAATCGAACGTAATGCTGTGCGGCAAAACGGCGGTCGCAGCAGACCACTGCGAGTGCCAAAAAGTTCCGACCTGACCATCTATAATGCTGATCGCTTGTCCATTCGGAGGTCCTTCGCCGGTAGGCTCTTCCGTGCTTTTGTCAAGAATAGTCCATGCCGTATTGAAAAGATCGACTTTCGGTGGCAGTGGATCGTCGCCACCAGTATCCGTTAGTGGACTATATTGCCAAATGATGTGTTCCATTGGTGGATATTTCGCGGCCATTTCTTTGCGGGCGATGCCACTAATAACGATCCCCCAAGCCTGACAAAAACGTGCATAATCTTTTCCGGTAAACTCACATAGCATCCGGTAAAAAAAGTCGCGCTTTGCTTCATCCACGCCAAAGGCATAGTCTATGTTTCGTGCTTTATTGTAAATATAGGGCATAAAATCCCATCCGGATTCACCCCGTTTTCCTGTCGCTTTATTAAATATTTGCAAGAAAGGAACGAGTTTAAAAAATGGAGCATCATCGCCATTGGCTTGCGCGTCAGATATTTGGTCTTTAATAGCAGAGCTCGAGGCGTATGCTAATGCTTTCTCGAATGCTCCTTTCAGCGCAGGGTGCGCATCTCCTACTTTACGGACACCGTTTCGGTGAAGCCCTTTGAATACAAATAAATTATTTGTGGTCTCACCCAAACCGTTCCAGCTCCAGGTTCCTACCTGTTGATAATTGTGACCTATCTCGTGGTAGGTACCCCAGCTCTTGCCTGTGCGGATCGTGTTTAGATTGATCCATTCATCCAGCCATTGTCTATCATTTTGGGCAACCCATGGATTACCACTATGACCATAGCCTGCAGAAGGTTGAATGTCAAGGACGCCACGTTCTGGCAGATTAGGATACTTGTTTTTTAGCTCCGTAGCATCAGGCGTCAAGCCCATCCAGTCGTAGTAATCTTTCTCGTAGATCTGATCCCATTCCTGCATAACCTGATCAATATCTCGAAGCTTACCTTCCTGAATAAATGATATAATTCCCGTCCGGGGCACATTAAAGGTAACATGCTTAGAACGAAGCTCGAGCCACGGAACATCGTTCGCCTGAACATCGGCTATCCATTTGTTAACATCGGTTTTACCCAGGACAAAATCCGAGGCGCGCACGGCGCCTGTAATTACCAGATCCACTGGAGTATCTCGGGAAATATTCGGACGTATCCATACAGTGCCCCCGTAAAGATTTCTTACATAGTTTACGCCGGGAAAAAGTTCTTTCACTGTATAAATTATCGCGTCGCGTCGCAGTGGCGTCTTACCCGTTAAGTTGTCCGTATGTACTCCAATCTGCATGGTTAACCCCAATACTCCACTAGGGACTATCACACGGATTAGTTCGCCCGCCGGTGCATATAATCCAGTACTGAATATAGACTGTGGTACGACATTAACCATACGGTCGTTTGCAGAACTATATTCGAAATTCAAATTAAGTGTTACCGTGGTATCGGTAATACGTGGAACATTCTCACCAGCAAGTCCAGGGAATATTCGAGCTCGCGGGTAAAGACTCTTATCGGCTACAAACAGCGTCGTGTCGCCTGCTATTGGTGATCCCGTCGAGTCCCCTTGCCCATAGCCATTCTCGAAGTCATATCCGTACTTTCCGCAACTAGCAAATACTAGTAAGGAAATAATCGTCAAGCAGCTATATCTATATATTAGTTTCATATTGTTTTCATTTAAAGGTTTATCAGTTGCGAATCTCAATATAGCTTGGTGTCCAGGTTTTTCCGTCAAGATTCCACACCGGTGGAGTTGTGACTCCGATCCACTTGTAAATAGTAAATGGGACATCCACAGAGTTTAGTACCGAGCGGTAGTAGGCGTACGAAATCGGCGGGCGAAAATGACTCACCACATCCGAAAAACTCATCCATCCGTATGGTCCAGTCAACCGCATATCTGTGGACTTACCCGATTGCTCCGTTAGCTTGGCTGTCCCCACATCATCATATGCCGGCCAGTAACCCAAAAGATTCCCATATTTGGGATGCGTCTGGTCTACACGGGCAATACCGGCAAGGCTTGCGATCTCTGCGTTGCTGAAAGCTGTATTGTACACTTGAAGATTGGCAATTGTAAAATCCGGCGAGCTATTGTCGTTCCCATCCCATTTTCCAATGGAGAGCGCAGCATCATTATTCAAATTGTTGCCATTTGCCGTTGTCGCTTGATTAAAAACGCCGTCGGTAAATGCTTTGATGGAATCCGCCCCACCCGAACGGCTGACCACAATAGATACGGAATGCCATCCTCCGTCATTAATCGCTGAGCCGAAGACCTGCCCGCCAATACTAGAATTAAAACCCCAAGCCATATTACCGTTACGTACTTCACCAAACATGTTCCAGCCACTTCCGGTAAATCCTCGAACGCGTTTTGCAAGGAAAATCGGGTAGTTCCAGTTTCCACCGGCAATATTGGATTTTATGAATAGTGTGATTGTAAAATCTTTATCTGTGCCGAAATTAAAGGCAGAGGCATCATCCAATATGGCATTTACCCGCGTAGCTCCATAGGTATAACGAACGGCATTTCCTACAAATGGTATTTCCCTCGAGTTCGGACGGGCTAACACTCGCGGAGAAAACTTCGGAGAATAAATCAATGTAAATGTGTTACGTGAGTGATCACCATATACGGTATTGTCCACCTCGACGCTTTTTGCAGGTCCCCCTTTATTGGAGCTAATAATGACTAACCAGCTTTCGTTCGGATAATTTTCTCTTGCTTCCAATGCTGTTACCAGCTTCCCTATTTTTGCATCGACCTCAGTGATTGCAGCCCTATAGGCGGCATCATCGGATTCGTAAGAACTCGCTTGCCCCGCTTGCTCAACATCATCAAACTGCACGAAAATCAAATCAGATTCTCCGCTGGACACCTCCCCGAGCGCCGCCGAGAGCGTCGCCGCATCATCACCGGAGGAGCTCTCTTTTATGTCGGCATCGGTAGCTAATTGCAAGAGTTCTTCAGAGGACGTAAAAGCCGCTGTAGTCAACTCTTTGGTAGA
>NZ_JABMCQ010000144.1 GCF_013179575.1 Sphingobacterium shayense
GTCGATTGTTTCTGAATCATTTCTATTTTCGGGGTTGCCACATGCAATCAGCATGCTACTAAAACACACTGCTGTTAGGTAAAACATTGTCTTTTTCATAGTGTTCGTTTCTTGTTTACATTCAATTAAGCTGCCTTTTTGCATAAGGTCAAAAGCAACATTCATTAGAAAAACGATCTTCGGTCCCTTTCGTTCTAACAATATCATATTCAGGTATTTTCTACGGCACCATCCCCTATTTAGAAAGCGCTGACGCGATTTTTAAAGCTACAAACAAGTAGTTTCCTGTCCAAAAAGAGTATTTATAACAGCACGAACATTTCAAAATTAAATTAATTTTGAAAAAACGAATCCACATTATTGACTATGATACCAAGGCAACAAGAAACGAAGGCATTTTTCGCAAAGCAGCGCAGCGCTCCTTTAATTAGGTGTTCTAATTATTTTACTGCGATTTCGGCTATTAATGGCAGCGTACTGTTGGACAATTCTCCATTTTCCAACGTAGGGGCATGTTTCAGGAAAGTACCTGCTGTTTTCGTTCATAGAAGTCCCAAAAGGACAATGTAACATAATAATTACCAAATAATTACGTTTTAATTAATACACCTCGCAGCAATGCGTTTAAAGTATGAGCTCGTTAACATGTCGAATCTAACTCATCTCCCTGTGTATACAAGAGTGGCTATCCAATCGCACGGCCATTTACTTATCAGCGGACTTAACAAAGAAATCATAGCTGTAAGCGAAAGTGTAAAAAAGCAGCTAGGCTTTCAGGATACGATCTTTTTGGGAACTTGCCTAGATTGTTTTATAAATGCTTATTTCGACGACGCATCCAGCGAATTGTTACGTTCTATAAATGAGGTCATTAATTTCTCTTCTCCTCGGAAACTAATTATTATCGAGTGGCAAGGCACTAAATACTATGTGCACATTTATGTATACAACCAGCAACTTTATCTAGAATGGGAGGAACAAAAAAGCGAATTCGTTTTAGCCTCCGAGATGAACGAAATTGGATTTCTCTATGAGCAAAAAAAACACGATATCTGGAATTATCTTTGTAAATCAATCCACAACATTATTGGTTTCAGCCGAATAGCCATATTAAGAGTTCCGGAGTCGGGCACTAGCAAAGTCATTTCCGAAATTCGAGATGCAGGACAGGATAGTATCCTAGGACAGGATTTTTCAAATGGCTTCATGGATGAGAAAACGATCGAATATTATAATGCTCGCCCGTATATATATTGTCCCGATTTAACCCAAAAAAAGCAGAATTTATTCGCTATTCGCGAAAATATTGATCTAGCCGCTTGTATGTTACGCCCATTTCCGCTCTCCCACCAATACTACCTGCAGCAGAATGAGGTGCGCTCCGCTATTCATTTTGTTATCACAATAAACGATCAATTCTGGGGACTAGTCATCGCCCACCACAATAATAAAAAAACGATAGACTTGCAAAAGCGAAAACTATGCAGTTTTATTGTCCAAGATGCGGCAGATAAATATTTCGGTTTTATCAAACAGGAGCGCCTAAAACACTTTGAACAGTTAAAGAAATCCGAAGAAAGGCTACGTGTGTCGTTGCTAGAGCAAAAATCTATTGAGGCTGGATTGCGTCGCCATATGGACGTTCTTTGCGCTGGTGCAAACGCTGATGGGATCGCCGTTTATATGCATGGCGAAATTTCATCGCGTGGACTATGCCCCTCTGAAAGTCAGATTTGTCAAATCGTAAGTTTTTTCCGTAACCAGCCCAAAAGACCGCTCTTAAAAGATCATAATTTTCGCTTGAGGCATCAGCAGCACATCGACGGAAAACTACCATTCGCTGGTTTAGCAGCCATTTGTGTTGGAGGGCAGGATGACCGTATAATTCTTTGGTTTAAAAAAGAAACCCAGAGCCCGATCACGCGTATCCGTACCAAAACACGCCAACATGGTGCTACTGGGTTTGAGTTCGAACAGCAAAAACTTATCGATACAGCGATACCGTGGGATGAAAATGAGATAACTTTTATGCGCAGCCTAGATAAACTAATAAGCGATGTCATTGTTAGCAAATCGAAGGAGCAAGAGCGTGCAGGCGCTGAGCTGCAAGTATTAAACAATGAACTCGAAATGCTCACTTTTACATTGTCACACGATTTAAAAAACCCGCTTTCTATAGTTAAAATGGGCTCAGACATTTTAAAGACAAAAAAAAATATGAGTCCTGAGTTTCTCAGTAAATGGCTAACAACCATTAACAGGGGTGTTAAAGCAATTGAGACGCTAGTTGACAATACGGTCGAATTAAGTAAGAACCGGACCCTCTCCTACTCCAAGGACCTTATTCCAATGTCGCATACAATACGTTCGCTGTGCCAAGAGGCGAAACTTGTGCACAGTAAGGGGAACTGCACGTTCCTGTTAGGACCACTACTCCCGATATTTGGTGAAAAAAGTGCACTGTACCAAATTTTTATGAACGTTATCGGCAATGCCGTCAAATATTCCTCTGAAGTACAGCAGCCACAGGTTGAGATCTTCAGCAAAAAAGAAAATGGCGACACGTTTTATACGATCAAAGATAACGGTATTGGTATTCCTAAGAATGAATTGAAGAAAATATTTGAAATGTTCCATAGAGCCTCGAATTCTTCCAATTTTACAGGCTCTGGCGTGGGTCTCTGTTTAGTCAAACGCATCGTTGAACGGCTTGATGGAGCAATTTCGATAGACAGCGACATCGGGCGGGGGACAGCAATCACACTCCGGTTCCCAAACTTATAACGTCTTAAGCGCCATATAGGCTATTCGAACGCCAGCGTTGATACCCCCAAGGTCCGTCCACGCAAAATATAATTTATCGTCCACAATTTCCATTTGTGGAAACCCAGACTTTCTGTTGGAAGAGAGTTGATGAATCTTGATTGCTTCGCCCAGCTTTCCGTTATCGGCTACAGTTTGAGCGTAAAGAAAGGTCTGCTCAGCGTCCGATTCCATCCAGCTAACTATCGCTCGATGAGGATCGATCATTTTTACGTCAACTCTACCTAAAGGGTGTGTTTTGCTGAGCGTAGTCGACTCGGAAAACGTAGCTCCGGCGTCCCTAGAAAAGGAGACGTTTACTTTAGCTTTACCGCCAGCTCCCGTATACCATGCAACGACCATCGCACTATCGATCGCATCTGCTTTGGGGCCATTTACAGGACAACCCGCAATCTTCCAGCCATCTAAATGAATCGGTCGAGGTTCGGTCCATCGATCGCCAATTCTACGTGTGATGACGATATCGCGAATATTATCAATTGTACAGTCTCGGTACAGCACTACCGGGCCGTTACTAGTCAACGTCGCTGTGGTTTGACAACACGTGCATGCCATATGATCGAGAATAACTTCGTTATTTATATTTCCTTTAAGATCTATTTCTGCCGACCTCACATTCATGGCACCTTCTTGATTACTATGGTTGTGGTTATGCCCTCCTTTAATATTCCTCCCATCAAGCCAAGTAACGAAAAACGTTGTATCATTAAGTGGAAGCATAGAAACAAATCCATGTTCGCTAGCCGTACCGTCGGTATTCAAAAGCCTAAAATCAGTCACCGGGTTAACCTTATTTTGTACGGCAATTTTGATGTTGTACGCCATTTTGGTTGCCCCAGGATGATTCTGCAGAAAATGCGTTAACATATTCTCGCCCCGAACCGCGATTGTAGGGTAATCTGCCCAGTTGATAAACCAATCTTCTCCTGTTGCTAAGCTCACCTTGGAAACCAAGGTAGTGTCTTTTATTTCCGCGGCTGACAACCTTGCCTTACCAGGGACAGAAACAGTGTCTACCCAGCTAAAATAGAGCTTTTCCCCCTCAACATACAGACTTGGAAGTGTCGCATTAGGAACGTCAAAAAACGCAATTGAATGAACGCCTTCTGACGATCTCATTTTTTTATTTTCTGAGTTGCAGGCGCTGAAAATCAGCAAAAAAATTACCATATAGAAACAATATATATTTTTCATAAGTTCTTTTTTGTTTAGTATCCTTCCGTTTGCGACATTCCCGTTGCAGCAATTTCTGCTGCTGGAATCGGGTATATGGTTTTAGGCGAATCTGTTTTTATCGTAAGGTTATTGCTATTTATCCCCGTGTTCACGTGCTCATCCTGTACACGGACGATATCACGACCCGTTCGTATAAGGTCATAAATTTCGTGGCCCTCCAGCGCTAGCTCTTTTCTACGCTCCTTATAAATCCGCCTAAGCAGAGCGCTCCCGGACTCTGTGGCTTTGTAGCTTTGAAAATCATCTGTCCGCCGCGCTACCAATGCATTAAGATAACGAAGAGCATGCAGTTCGCCGCCTTTGGCCCCGTTAGCACAAGCCTCAGCAGCGATCAGATATACCTCAGAAAGTCGGATTACAGGAATATTGTGCATACTTAGACCTGTCCCCCCAGCACGGTTGACGTATTTGATAAAACTATTTTGTCTACCTTCTTTGTCGTCCGCTAATAATTTCACTCGAGGATCACCGGGATATTCAGTCAGTAGTTTCACAAAACTATTCGTTGCCAACACATCCCCCTGACCGCCATTATGAAAATCAAACTGCGCCCCTAATCCATTACTTCCCGATGAGTTATCTTCATTCACACTAAGCTCAAAAATTGATTCTGAGTTAAAGTCTGTCAAACCGTAATTTTCGGAAGACATCAACCTTGACTCAGGTATAACCGAAAATACCTTATCCGCATCTAGTAGAGCGTTATTCCAATCTTGTTTATAGAGATATACTCGGGCCCGCAGCGCATAAATCGCTGTCTTAGTAATATATTTCGAGATGCCTTCTGTGAAGGTATTTTCCTGGATCAACGTCTCTGCCAGCTGGAAATCAGAAAGGATCTGGCTAAATGTTTCCTCCAGACTGCTCCGTGTGGAGCTAGTCTGTCCGGGGATAAGTACAAGAGGAAGACCTTGTGAACTTCCCCCCGCTCTTATCCAAGGATAAGCAAAAGTACGTACCAAGTCAAAGTACACCATTGCTCGAAGCGCATATGCTTGCGCTTTAATCTGTTTAGCTAAAACCTCGTCGCCTTCCGCCTGATCGATATGAGAAAGAATTAGGTTTAAGTTTCCGATAACTTTATAACACTGTTGCCATAGGTCTGCAGCACCCCCGTTATTATTTGGACTTTCTTCGTAACGGTACTCTATTAGTTCATAATTACGCGGATTGTAGATTGTCTGCACAAAACGAAAGTCAGTGCTTTTCACTGCGGCACGTTTTTGTAGCAATCGTCCTAAATAATTTGGTGAAGACACCTCATTATACGAGCCTGTTAACAATCGATTTAATTTATCAACAGAGCCTGTGACCAGGTCCTGTGAGATTACGTCATCTGGTGTCTGATTCAAAAAGTCCTTGTCGCAACTAGCAGCAAGCAAGCTTATAATGACAATTGTATATATCAAAATTCTTTTCATTGTCGATCGATTCTAATCTATTAAATACTAAGTTGTATCCCTAGCATTATGCTACGGGACGTCGGTGTTTGGAATAAATTCACGCCATTGGCGATGGCTTCGGGGTCGTAATCGTCAATCGCGGTCCAAAGCAGCAGATTATCCGCTTGAAGATAGACCTTGGTTGCCTGGAACCATTTGTTGTTCGGAAAATTATATCCCATTCGCAGATTGCGGAGTTTTAAATAATCTCCACTATAAAGGTGCCGCGTCGACACATCATTGGAAAAGCTAGAATTACCATTTATACGTATGGGTACGCTTGTATTGGTATTCAGCGGAGTCCATGGATTAAGCTGTGCTCGTGTAGTTGTAAACTGCGGGTAAAAACCATCGTCATCTCGTTTAAATGCAGTCCAGTCATATGCTTTCGCCCCTATCCCGTAGGTAAATAATACTGAAAGGTCAAATCTTTTAATCTTAATTTCGCTGGAAACACCGCCTTGGATTTTTTGTAATGCACTTCCGAAAATTCCAAAACCGGCCTGTTGAGCGTCTGTTGTTTTCTCTCCTGTGCGTCTACCTTCTCTGAGAACATAATATTCAGCAAGGCCATTTTGGTTATTTACTCCGGCGTAGTCTCGCAAGTAAAATGAGTTATAGCTCTCACCAACCTTGGTAACAATCGGATGTTGCCCATTTGAGGCGTCATAAGTAGGAATGATATCTGCGCTAAGTTTAGTGATTTTATTATCCAGGAGAGCGGCATTCAGTGCGAGCGTCCAATTGAAGTCCGACGAATTTACCGGTGTGTAGTGAAACGAAAATTCCCAGCCCTTGTTGACCATCTGTCCATAATTTCGCAGCTGGCTTCGAAAACCTGTCGTCAATGACACCGGTACATTTAAAAGTAGATCATCTGTTTTCTTTTGGTAGTATTCAACCGAGAAGTCAAATTTTTCACCTATACGCCCATCAATTCCAACGTTCCCATTCCGACTAAGCTCCCAAGAGAGGTCGGGATTGGCGAGCTGTCCATAGGATAACCCAGACTGGGAAGCGTATGATTTCCCGGCGGTAGAAAAGAATGCTAATGATGCATAATACGCCGAGGGTAGATTCCCATTGGTACCGTAGCTCGCCCGGAGTTTTAAGAAAGAGAAAAAAGACTCTTTTAGGAAAGGCTCTTCCGATAGCACCCATCCTCCGGAAACCGACCAAAAAGTTCCCCAGCGAGAATTAACACCAAAGCGCGAGGAGCCATCTTTACGCAAACTCGCTGATAGGTAGTAGGTATCATTGAACGCATAATTGAGCCTACTGAAATATGAAAGCAACGAGTAATTTTCCGAATTCCCGTTCCACGACCATAACGTTCCGATACTACTGGAGGATAGCAGTTCGCTATCAAGTATGTCGTACCCCGAGTTATTGATAGACTTCATGTTAGACTGTTGAGACTCAAAACCAAGTAATGCATCAACACTATGCGCTGCATAATGCCGTTTATAAGTCAACTGACTGGAAGTAGTCGTCTGTAGCACCTGCCCCTGGGCGACGTAAAGTACTCCATTCCACTGGCCGCCTCCGGCGCCAAACTCTTTATTATCGTAAAGCGATTCTTCTAAACTTTGATGATCTATACCAAGCGTCGTTCTAAATGCGAAATCGGACGGCAAGTCCAGATCTACAAAAGCATTCCCCCGAAGTCGCATATCTTTATTAAGATACTCACCAACTTCAATTACGCCAATAGGGTTTGCATTTTTTTCAATTTGGTTAGGTAAATCGGCAATTCCCATATAGCCATTTTCATCCCAAATAGGTGCGGCCGGAGGCAATACACGGGCCATATATAGGGGATTTAATCCGCCCACGTATTCACCGTCATATTGCCCCGAGTTACGTTGCGAACTAGCGATGGACAAATTTGCGCCGATCGAGAGCCAACTTTTCGCCTTGTTTCTTACGTTGAGCCGGCCGGATTTCCGTTCGAGATCAGATCTAATTATTGTTCCTTTTTGTTTCACATAATCTCCCGAAAGGAAGAAGTTCGTAGATTCTCCGCCTCCGCTTGCTGCAAGAGAATAGCGCTGACTTGACCCTAATCGATAGATCGCATCAAGCCAATCGGAATTAACGGGCTCAGAACCGTAAACAGCGCGATAATCTTGTTCCGCTTTGCTTTGGTACTTCGCATAAAGGGCCGGATCATTGTACACTCTAACATATTCAGCTCCTTCGTTATTCTGAATATAGCTATTCAACTGTCCCATTTCCCATAGGTCCTTAAACTCGGCATTTGTAATAGTTTTTTCTTCAGTGAGATTGTGCAAAAGTCCTCCCTCAGCTGAAAAGTTAAGTTTCGTTGCTCCTGACTGCCCCTGTTTTGTCGTAATAACAAGAACACCGTTCGCTGCTCGAGAGCCATAGAGTGATGCAGCCGCCGCATCTTTAAGAACAGTTACACTCTGAATATCTCGGGGATTAATCGAAACCAATGGATTGACGTTTGTTACAGCACCGTTACCGCCGACACGTGAGTTGTTATCCGAGTTCATTACAACACCATCAAGCACATACAACGGCTCTCGTAAGCCGTTAATCGAACCAATCCCTCGTATCTGCACATTTGAAGCTCCGCCTGGTTGACCAGTCGTATAGATGTTAATACCCGGAACATTTCCCTGCAATGCGGTTTCAAAGCTCGCCGCAGATGTTTTCGTTAGCGTTTCACTGTGAATCTGTTGCATTGAACCAGTAAAAGCACGCCGAGAAGACTGTCCGTACGCGGTAACGACTAATTCATCGAGCTCATTGGTTTGCTCATAAAGCACAACATAGACAGTTTCTTGATTTGTTACGTTAATGTGTTCCGACTTATAGCCTACATTAGAAATGAGAAGCGTGTCACCGGACCTTGCCGAAATCAAAAAGCGACCATCGAGGCTCGTTTGGCGGGACTGATATGAACGCCCTTTGACTTGTATTGTCGCCCCTGCGATGGGTTTATCTTTGCTATCTTTTACTAACCCTGTCAACCTCAGTTGTTGGCCAAACGCGTCATTCCCAAAAAGGAATAAAGTCACTAGTATCAATGTGGCATACCAAATACCACAAAGTTTATTATACCCCTGCATAAATTCAGATAATATGCGCTCATTTGGGATTCACGAGTACAACCCGAAAAAAGGCCCGTAGAGCGGATCTAAGAAAAATGTTTAATAAAAATGAATATTATAGACCTAAACGCGAACGGTACAGGTCTTATAAATAGTGTTTTATGCGGCTTTTGGCGGCATGAAGGGCTGACTTTGAAAATTGAAATTGTAATGGGTATTTACGTACGTGTATGATTGTATTTCGATTGCTGACACCGGAAACAGCTGAACATTAAAACGTTCAATCCAATCGATCTGCAGCAGTGTATAATCAACGAAACTTGAGGAACCACGTTCAGATTTTTCTTTCTCCCTAGCTTCCGCCATTTTTTTTGCGAGGTAACATTGACCATCACAGTGCAACATGGGTTTATCCTTATTGATACAGAAATACGCTGTAATTTGTTCGATGTTCGAAAGATAAAAGAATACTGGGATGAATGGTTTGCTTAGAACAACCACTGCCATGATTACAAGAAATAATCTCCCAAACTTCATAACCTGCTAAAGATGTGCGACAAATCTAACTATTCATCGGTTGAAAACAAAGGAGAAACCAATAATTCATTGCAAACACATCAATAAAAGCATGGGCCGAGAAAAGATTTCGTGGGCCCATGCAATTTTAAACATATAGTTAAGGTACTATTCCGGCTTTTGGTATTTTAATATCTGGCCTTTTTCTAGCAATGTCTTCTTAAGCGTGGGATAGTTGATGTTCTGCACCGCAGCGTCTTCGTCGATCGCCTGAGCAGCCGCTACCGCAGCACTTTCTCCTAAAAGCATAAATACAGGTTCCATCCGTATGGAACCGAAAGCGATATGTGAGGAGGATAAAGACACCGGAACAAGTAGATTCGTACACTCCGAACGTTTTGGGGTGATGGACTTATAAGAAACAGGATAAGGTTTAAATCCTCCAATCTCAACATTTCCTTCATTCTTCACCATCCCGTCAACTACCAGCCTGTTTACATTATGGCTATCCATGTTATAGGCCGCCATACCAATAGGATCGTTCACGATCTGTCTCCCTGTTACGTTGTGTTCAGTCATAACATACTCTCCGATCATACGCCTTCCCTCGCGGATATATAGCTGTGGTGTGAAGTTGTTATTATCAACATATTCATCTTTGGGATATCCCCATTTTGAGACAAAATCACGAAGCTCTTGAGGCACACGTTCGTCGCTTACATAAAAATAAAGCAGGCCTTTGGTGTAATCCAAATGATCTTCGAAGATCGATTTACGTTCCTCAAAAGAAGCCTCCGGCCAGTTATGATTCGCACCGATCATATCCGTAGAAAACCCACCCCGATTATTAACATCCGTTTTACGGCCCGGCATTTTTGTCCAAATAAAGTAGCTACTAATCTTTCTGTCATTAGGCTGGGCTTGAAACAACCGAATAAGAAGCTCATATTTTTTTGGATCATAATTTTCAGGTTTAGTTATAGGAATCATGTTTTCGACACTGTCGGTCAAACAAATACGGAAATTATACGCCTGCACACCTTTATCTCCTGTACCATTTTCTACAAACTCTTTATCACCGATCCCCCAGAGAAGTCCACTGGTAGAGTCTCCTGGAACAACATAAGGACTGACGTTGTCGGGAAACTGGTGATAACCGGAGGTCTTGCGATAAACGGGTAAATGGAACCCACTATATGTCTCTTTGTAAACGCTGTTATCTTCTCTTCCTACGGTGTAGGAGACGCCTGCTATTGCAAGCAAATCACCCTCATAGGAGCAGTCAAGAAAAACCTCACCACTTATCTCTTGCTTTTTACGCGTAGAACCGAAGGTATTTACCAAAATCAACGAGGTAATCGTTGTATTTTCTTTACTAATACTTTCAATTCTTTTGTTGGCGATGATTGGAACATTCGCCTCATTTATGTAATCGTCGAATACCTTGGAAGCCGCGCTAGGTTCAAATTGCCAAGTTTCCTCTTCACCATAAATATCCCCAAGTCGTTTATAGAAATCACGGGATAGCCCGCCAATAACGAATTTATTACCTATATCCGTTTGCCCGAGACCTCCGGATGAAAGGCCCCCGATATGCGTGTCGGTCGCAATTAGGACAACAGACTTGCCCATTTTCGCAGCAGTATGTGCCGCCACCACGCCGGCGGAGGTTGCGCCATAAACAACGATGTCGTAATGTTTGGCTTTAGGATTAGTACCTGCTGATACGGGTACCAATACACAACTTAGGTATATCAATATTATTAATATTCTCATGTCCGTTTATTTTTTTTATGTTTTAATAACCTATTGTTTTGTTTAATAATTTGGATTCTGCTCTAAACTTGTGTTCACTTCCATTTCTAGTCTAGGAATCGGCCAAAGGTAATCCCGGTCGGCGTCGTAGGTACGGGTTTCAATCACTCGCATTTTCCCCTGATTCGCCACATTATCATAGTTCGGTGTTCCGTTTTCATCAATCGAAGGCGCCGAGGCAAGGAGCTCGCCGCGGATACGCCCGCGAAGCTTTCCTGGCATCACCTGATGGGCGATCTTCCAACGTTTGATATCGAACAATCGAAGACCCTCTGCTGCAAGTTCATATTTTCTTTCTTTGCGAACAGCAGAGCGAAGTTCCTGTTGGGTCTTCCCTGCTTCAATCGGAGGCATCTCTACGGAAGGGCGCTGTCGTACCATATTGATGGCATCGTAAACAGACTGATCGATTTGATTAGCTTCGATTTTCGCTTCGGCATAATTTAATAACACCTCAGCATACCTAAATAATATAATGTCAATATCAGAATTTGCTGGACTATCACGATCAGCGATGTCTGCATATTTACGCCACAGA
>NZ_JABMCQ010000145.1 GCF_013179575.1 Sphingobacterium shayense
ATGACAATCGCGGGATCGGATTCCCAAGAGTTCGTTAGGGAAAAAAGACGACTGGAAAGGCTGTCGTCACGATGGTTAGCCATGGATATTGTATAGACAGATCCGTCTGCTAGGTGAACCGCCTTTGAACTATCCGTGATATTTTCGGTTTTTGTTTTCATTTAGCTATAAATGTTAATGATTGGCCGTTTAGCGACAACAAGCAACAGTGCCAAAACCGGCGTGGTTCACCTGTGTTGACATCAACGTAATACTCCTGAAGTTCTGCAAATTGGTTGTGTTCTGTACTGGCTCTCTTTCGTAGTCGAGCTTTGTTAACCTCTATAATGCCGTGGCACTGATCACGATGAATCGAATACGACATAAAGGTAATAGCGAATGTGCCTCCTGCTTTACTTATTTTCCGCATTTCAGTAATAGCCTCGTAGATTGTCATAAAAAAACATCTTTGATTTGATACAAAGATGTTTTTATTCTTTAGGTGGATAAAGGACAAAAAAACTGCTAGAATATGGATATCTTTATCAAACACTATCGATGCACTATGGAGACTAAAACTAATCGTATCTTCTTAATCGGAAACGGATTTGATCTGAGTCATGATTTAGAAACAAGTTACAAGAGTTTTATAATATGGTATCTTAAAAAAAGCGTAAAGAATGCTCTCGAAAGTGGAATTAATAAATACACTGACGACTGTCTTGCTGTAATTGTTGGTCCCAATAAATTTGCGAATCCTCTGCGCCACAATGAAGTTTACAATGAACTTGAAGATCAAATATCGAGAGGTAAGTTAAATATCATAGATAAACCACGGACCTCTGGCAACTCGATTATAAATCGAAATCCTTCCAAAGTTCATAATATCTTATCATTTTCTCCGCAAAACAGGTTCATTAAAACTATTCTCCAAGAGTGTATGGAATGTGATTGGAACGGAATCGAAGATGAAATATACAAGACTATTATGACTTCTCACTTCAAAATTCAGAAATTTCAAAGAGAAAATGCGACATCGCCGGTTGCAAAGAAAGCAGCAGTTTATCCTCATACGTTAGCCGAGATTCAAAAATTGAATAAGTCTGTTAATTGTTTAAAATCAAGTCTTCAGGAGTATCTGACAACTCAAAATGTTCCGAAAGAACATAAAATTTATTTATTTGAAAAGGTGGCTTCAACTCTAAGTTACGAAGTGCCTGCTGAGGTCGATTTAGAAGATCCTAAAAACCTTTCGACAAATCTTTTCTTAAACTTCAACTATACAACTTATGTCAAGGATATTGTTAGGGAAATCGAAGGCATACACGGGAATCATGGCACTGTTTTTCAAACATTAAATATCCACGGTGATCTAGATTCTGACGTTGAAGATGTTGTTTTCGGACTTGGCGATGAGCAAAATGATTTTTATCAAGAGATAGAAAGTAATTACGATGATGCATGGTTGCAGTGTATGAAATCATTCCACTATTTTAGAAATCAAAATTACCAAGACCTTTTAGGTTTTATAAAACGAGGCAACTATGAAATATATGTGATGGGCCATTCATGCAGTATAACGGATAGAACATTGCTTAATATGCTTTTCGAAGATAAACATTGTGAAAAAATTCATGTATTTCATTATAACGGTATGGCCTCCTATTTGCGAACAACGTATAATATTGCACGCAACTTTACTGATAAAGTAAAAATGAGAGAGGTTTTAATGCCTTTTAACCCTAAATTAACAATGCAATAGCAATGTATAGTAGATTGGTTATCCCCTAACACCTGAATCTGAAAGATTCTGAACGGTTCTAGATCTAACCAAATTCCGCCATTCCCGTCGCATTAACAAGTATTTAAAACTATCTGATGGGTTAGTTGATTCCAACGGCAATCTATGGATCGGCAACTTCTCAGAAGATTTGTCTTTTGTCGTGACGGAGGATCCGGATTTATTTGGAACAATCTTCGTTTTAGTTCCTTCTAATGACGCTTTAAGTGGTTTGCATTGATATCGGTCGATAATAACTTCCGGTAGTTTCCTGTTTGAATTGGAAAATAGCTCCTGCATAAATCCATATTCTTCTGCTTGACCTATATTCCCCTGATTTAACGACATCAAATGCACGCGCCAACCAGTACGTTTCCCACGACGTAACGGTTTTCCCTCTTGGTCGAGGTCAAATTTGTATTCTATTGCTTCTTTAAGCTGAGAAGCATAGTCGACCCCTGCTTTCTTCAGATTGTTTCCAGAACGATCATAGTACATTTTGATCACCTTCTCGTCGTGTTTGTCAAAGTATTCTAAAAAGTCATTAGCGAGGTGATGAATCCACTGTGGAGAGAGTGTGTACATAAATTTCAAAACACGGTATTTGTTTGCGGGTTTCATCTGTGCGATTGTCATCGACATCATATTCCCGAAATCCATCCCTATGTCAATTGATTTTTTACGATCAAGGTATTTTAATTCCCTGCAGTCTGTCATGTCGTTAATTCCAAAGCGTTCCGCCCATATTGGATCAATGCCATCTTCGTAAAAATGTCGTTCGCTAATATTTGCATAAAAGCGGTCTCCAGATTCAAGCGAAGGCTTCAACGAGAGTACAGCGGTGTCAACGTCTCCCAAATCGGACTCAATCGCATCAATAAACCAATCGGGCGTCAAGATGTCGATATTCACTAATGACGAGGCTATAAAAAAAAGAGTATGCCCATCTTTGTGCATTCTCGCGGATTTCCATCGCTCGCGCCAACGTTCCTCGGTACGGATTTTCTTTACTACTTCCTCGGTATCATTCTTTTGTTCAAAATAGACACGCTCCTGGATACACTCGTTTAGGACAAATGCTGCTTTTAGAATCCGTAGAATACCGGGTTTCTTCATCTTATTAACCTGCTTTAATATCCAGTCGTGTTCCCCGATATTTTTTGTATTAGGCATATCTGTTGTAAATGTATGACCTCGATAAAATACCGATTTACCATATTTGACTGCATAACCGCGTACGGCTTTAATTAGATTCGCGATTTTATGCTCGGGAAAATATTTAACCTCGTCGCCAATAACGTGGACATAGGACCGCCCAGCTAACGAGGCGGGTCTATCTAGCGATCCAAAAGTAATATTTAAGCCGGTGAAAAAGACCATCGTATGTTTATACGATACAATTCGATTATAGGGCTTCCAAAAATGCTCTCGTATATTATCTGGTAGATCTGCTTTTTCGATTTCTGTGAACTCAGGCACCTGCTTGCCCATAACGTAGTGCACACCTTCTTTAAAACCTTTTCGTTCGAGCCCTTCAATTATGGAAGGGAGAACATTTTTCTGAAGGTTGGAATACGTATCTGAAACCCATACAATAGGTGCACCGGGAAGGTCATAAACCATTTCAGTTAATCTCTCAGCAACAACCTCAGTTGTTTTAGCCGACCCCCTGCCCAGAATTAAATATACAAATCGAGTAAGTAACAGTGCTGCAAATTGTGCAATCCAGTTTGAATATCCAACCGTGACATCATTTGTTATTTTTATTTTCGGTCTCCAGGCCATTATATAATTAATTATTTTTTGTATTCTTCTTCGATTCTGTCAAATTTTGCTATAATATCTATTTGATCTATCATCGCGTCCTGTCTCAAGGATGATTTAACTGACTCCGGTTGATCAAGAGCATCAATTTCGGCAGCAAGTTCATTTCTGTTGATGGAAGGTAGACCTACGAGATTCGGATCTAGGGTATATACTTTGGTCGTAGGCAGGTAAATTTCTTTCGGGAGCTTTTCAATATCGGGTTTATCAAGTTCCTGCATGGTTGCAGCCTGCTTCATTAGATTTCCGTATACTTCCCAATCACGTGACGACTCGGCATTGGCGGCGACAACATTGGCAGCATTCTCTAGACGTTCAGCGTACTTATGTCGTAGTGCTTTTTTGTTAATGTTGCGATTTCCATAAAAAAGATTAACAGCCTCGTCATACATTTCAGAGGCGCGCTGATGTTTTAATTTGTAGTTTTTGACGAAGAAATCGACTGTAGCTCTGCGACCGTATTGATTATCCATGTCGCGCATGAAAATCAACGTATCAATATAGAGTTGTTCTTCTACAGAAATATCCATAGTAGCACCTGACTGGAGATAGTCGTTCAAACTCTCCAATACCTTTTTGTTTTCGAAGCTTCCAAAAATGTCCATTTTGGATATTTTGAATGCTCGGGTTCGCTTAATTTCATGGATTTGCTTCTGGGCAGGAACGTCTCCTCCACGTGCGAGATCGTATAGAGCTAGTCTCTCGTCTGCATCCTGTTTTATTTTACCGGCCTCCAATTTTTCCGAGAGAAAACTATTTGGATCCGAAGAAATCTGTTTAAAAAGCGTTTTGTTGATGTTAAAATAAATAGCGATTTGCTCATACGAAAAATCAAGAGCTGAAAGGATTTCCAATTTATCCCATTCCTCGTCGGTAAGATTTAAAGAAGCGTGTTTTATGGTAGTGTTAGCCATAAAACAAAAATGACGCTAAATGAGCAGTAGAGAAAGGACGGAGGTTCTTCTCTATTTTTGTCTTATGACTTTTATGTCCTCAGCGTCCCAAAATACAAGTTCTTGCGAATCATTCACGGAAACAATCTCAATGTCTATCTTTTTATTTTCGAGTTCAATTACAATTACGCTACTTTGAAACGAAAGTTCGAAATTGTAAATTATGCATTCGTACGTTGTATAATGTTCCTCAGAATCATGTTTTATCGGGTTTGCGACATGTAGATCTATCGCGAAAGTTCCTTTAGTTTTTATGTTTATAAAATATTTACTCCCTTCTGTGTAAATTACTTCGTAATGTATTTCCTGTATGTAATAGTTTAGAAAATCATGAAATGAAGGAACTACCTTGGTCTTTGTAGATAACGATCCGTAATCATACTGTACATCATCCAAGAAATGATTTGTTTTTTGTTTTATGTCTGATTCATTACCCTTTAGAATAATCTCAAACTGTTTAATAAACTCGATAGTAATATGGTCTAATTCTTTGTGTTTCTCTGATATATAGGAATCTAATTTATCGATGTCGCCGAGCAAAATATAATCCGCATTATAATTCGCAAGATCTTTATCGGTAGAATAAACGGTGCAATACACTTTTGCCTTAAAGAAATACTTTTTTAAAGCTGATAAGCTGACGGCGTCCGGAAATTCTGTCTTTTTCTTCTCGCTGAAAGGAGGGGTTCGTTCAAAATAGCTAAGCATAATCTCATCGATGTCAGCATAGCTGTTTTCAACAACTTTTACTTTGTTGTCTTTAATCGCCTTATCAAAAACATTCTTAAAAACCTTCGGCACACTGCTAGTTGATTTTAGCCGATTGTAATCTTCGTTGTAGTTTGTATTTGCTAAAATTGTATAGGGCTTTTTCTTCAGAGATGCCTGTAGTTCTTGAAAACTCTTATTAAAATTAGACAATACTTCTTCGTATACAACCTCTGTAATAAATACATTGATCATATTGTGTTTTGACAAATTTAGAATACTTTTTATCGTACCACCTTCTAAATAATTATACCTAATGAAGATAGATGAGTCTAAAAACAAATTATCCATCTCCAATTATACGAAAATTTACTCCAATAGCCTGTTAACTTCTGCCAGTACCATTTTCAATTCCTTGATTTTCTCCTGTCGACTGTGCACAAGATCCGGACGGTTCTCCTTTTTTATTTTGCTTTCGTTTCTCCAGATGGAATACTCAAGGTTCTTTTTTCTCTTAAAAAGGTCCACCGTTTGGATGTTTCGCAATTCTTTTATGCGTTGGTATTGCGCGAAAATCTTATGCTCCCCTAATATCTTACCAGTGTCTTTATAATATTTAAGCTCTTTATAAATATCGTGATTGTAAATAAAATTGATTACCAGCGCTCGCACAGTATCTAGTTGTTCTACGGCTGAAGTTGATTTGGATAGGCTATCATATTCCAGTATGCAATTTCGATAAACAGAAATCTTATCAGAAATCAACAATTTCATTTCCGGGGGACAATCAGGGTCGGAAAGAAACGGCCACTGGGTCCGGATTGCATATTTATTCTCGTCTTGTTTGCTTTCAATTTGTTTTCCGGATAGGGAACCGGCAATTAAAGGGATATCTAAAGGTAATCCGGAGGTGTTTAAAAGAGCTACCCTAATAACTTGGAGATGTTTATCTGGATTCTTAGATACTATACGAGCTACTGGTAAACTTGGTTTCGTATAGTCCATAAATAGGCGAAGGCCGACCGTTGGGTCGGCTCCGCCTAAAAACCAATTATGAACAAGATTCTTTAATTCCATACGGGTTAATATGTTGATCTTTTTTTATATCGCTCAGTCGCTTTGTCCCCAACCATTGCGCCATATTCTTTGATCGCGTCGAACGTGGGGCATACTTTCACCCATTCTCGTTCCTCGATGCGTTCGTTACCATTCAGATCCGTACTTAGATCTCTATGTCCGACTATGGTGATATCGCTCATGTCCTGACCACTGTCATGTAGTTCCCATAAAGCGTTTGAAATAGCTTCTTCAATCGATTTTTTTTGTTGAGATGTCCGAGTGTCACCATATACATACTGCGTTTTACCGCTCGTATCTTTATATGTTTTTATCAGACCTCCTTTATAACAAATATGAATGGAATCCGAATTATACCCTTGTACACCATTGGTTATCTCAGAGAAACCTGCAAGATTTTCGATTTTACCATCTGCTGATATCAATCGATGATAACCGACCTGTTTCCAACCAAGATTTTTACGCCAAAAATCTAGAATCGATTGTGTCGTTTGATCGGGCCAGCCACTTGTACAATGTAGAACGATACGTCTGATCTTTCTCATATGCTTTCTAATTTTCGAATCTGGACGGTACAGGGTGAATTTCTAAGAGGTTTTTTTCAATTGACGACCATCCCTTAGAATTGCAATTGATGAATTTTCGTTTATCAAAGATCGATCTCAACAACTGAGGCTCAACGTCCGATCTGTATACTGATGCCAGGATCGTATCCTTTATGGTTCCATCAACCTGTATCGGTCTCGCGTCGGGGTAGACCTCATTGAAATATAAAGAAGTCAACAGGTATCCGTTGTCAAGCGCATTATATTTTTCAATAATTTCAAGGAGTTTCTCTGCGTTCAATAACATTGGAGTATGTGTACCATATCGGTGGGTAGGTAGATTGATAGACTCTAGTGCCTTAGCTGTTCTACGGGCATTTTGGTTATACAGATTACCTTCCTTTCCCATGTTTTCAAGTTTTCCGAATGCCTTTAGTGTTTGAATATCATGAACGAAAGTGGATCCTAGCAAGAAAATATCATCGTTCGTTAAAATGAAATCACCGGTAATAATTCCTGAAGCGATGGCCGTAAATATTTTGTGGGTGACGTCCGCCTGCGGATTCCGGATCATACTCGGGGACGGGCAATTACATTCTTCTTTCACTAAATATACCTCGTGCGGGATGTGGATAATTTCAGGAGAGAACCAGTCTTCCCTATCACCGACAACAACGACGTCGATTTGCTCTTTGAAATATGTTTCCCAAGTCCGGAGCGCATATTTCAGTTCTTCGCCTGCTGCTTCGGATTTTAAATATGGAATTAAGATCTTGATCTTAATGTTTTGACTGTCCACCGGTTGGGTTTCAGATTGCTCTTGATCATTATTGTCTTGAACTGATTCAGGTTTAGGCGAAGTCACCGCTGTGTATGTACCATCGTTATTCTTTACGACTAACGTTTTTTTAACAAGCGAGTTTAATATTCCGGTGACCGAACCTTTTGCCACACCTGATTTAGCTGTTATTTCTTCGTGGGAAGTCGCTCCATCGTGAAGCGCTCTTAACACGTTCTGTTGATTTTCTGTTAATTCCGACATTGGATAATGGTTTTAATTGTTGATTAGAAATATGGCCCTGCCCAGATAGGGAAGGGCCATATTAAAATTGAGTAAGAACTGTTAAACTCCTCCGCCTGCCGAACCGGAACCGGCGCCAACAGGATCAGGTGCCAATGCCGGAATTAATCCGTCATAAAACGCTGATTTGTATTGGGAGCGTAGTCTGGTAGACCAGGTTAATGTTGTTTTAACGGCTTCGTTGTTATCTTGTGCTTCAACCGTGAAATAGACTGGGTTACACTTCCATCCGTGAAGACGTTGACCATTTTGATCACCACATTCAGAAGAGATGACAACGAATGGTTTTCCGATCCATTTTTGAACAAAGTGTTCAAATTCCAGAGAATTCCCTGGATGATCAAATACAATTGTCTGAAGGAATCCTTCTGCATCAGGATCTCCTTCTTGGGTGTCCACCCGTGAAATCGTCTGGGCTGTAGCGTACATTCCGATTCCAACAGCTCCAACCGCTAGGGTAATATCACCCACAGTTTGAATATCGTCTTCGCCTCTGGTTGGCCAGGTAGCAATTTCATCGTACGGAACCAGAACGATTAGCGATGATTTTGGACGTGGGGCACCTTTTTTTTGTTTTAAAGAAACTCTAGTATAGCTCATTTTCTTAATTTTTAGATTTTTATAGGTGCAGCACGGAAAGATAAACTAGGTGTGCTGCACCTTAAAACAGGTTGATTATTAAATGCCTCCTCCAGCTGATGCAGAACCGACAGCTGAACCCTCATCAGGAACAGTTCCGTCAGGGAACGCATTTGAAGGGCTTAATGACGCTTGAGGATCATATGCATCTGGAACGTATGCGAAAACGGCTTCGGCTATCTGGAATCCGACTCCTAACCAGAACTCACCAAATAAGCGAACCTCATAGTTGTGTTTTTGAACATCGTTGATGACATTGGGAACTTCATTCTTATGACGAAGTTTTACCATGTTTTGTTCCGGTGTCGAGAAAACGATAGGGGAACCTGTCATACCATCTAGCGCAACTAGCGTATTGACAGAGTAATCGATTTTTGTCGTTCCGAAATCTCCGGCCTGACCAGAATTGGTTCCCCATATCTTCTTATACGCACGTTGGTACCTGCGGTACACTTCTGGAGAAACGTAGATGTTCATCTTCTTGTTCCGGTAAAGTGGAATAAGGTTGTCGACAAATGTCTCGAAGAAAGTCAAGACCTCCTGATCCGTAGCTGTTACCCAGTTGATCGTTTGGGTCGAGAAATTTATTTTCGATGCAGCCCCTAATGCTTTCTGATCTACGAGGATTGTTTCAATACCGTCCATGCCGTCCTCAGGATCTGTAGCCTCGTCTGTCGTAGATTCTACATATTTTCCTTTGAAGATCATGCGTAGTTCGATGTCGTCAAGAATCTGTGGATAGATGAGCTCTTCCCAGATATACTTGGTTATCGGCATTTGATCTGGCGATAGACGCTCGTCGTACAAATGGAATAGGTACGAGTCTAATACCTCGGCGGGGATAATCGGAACGTTGATTTTATGACGACGGTTTTTTATCGTCAGCGGTGTGAACTTCGTGTTCCCCTTTGGCGTCCATTTGGCGGTGAACTGTTGGACAACAGAATTAATCTGAGCCTGTACAGCCCGATGTTCTGTTGTAGCGGGAATTGATTTGAAGTATTTCGAGGAAGTAAATCCCGTGAACATTTGACGAACGATTTCCAAATTGTTCCCGTTCTGCGATAGATACGTGCCAAATTCAGTGCGAACAGCATCTACATCTATTGTTTTCCCTTGAGCAGAAAGCATGGATCCTGTACCGATGAAAGCAAATGCTGCTGCATAATGAGCCGCTTTGCGCATTACCGACATTACTTTTGGAACACCAGCTTTACCTTCGAATTCGTTTGTGTCCGCTTGAGGCGCTTCCTCTGGCGACGCCATTAGAGCAGCAATCAGCTCGCGGTTACGGTGATTCTCAGCAACAGCTGCCTGTAATTGTGTTGCCACTTCTGTTGTAGCTTCTTCCGCTTCTGGAGCGAATACTGCACGTAATGCATCACGAAGATCATTAGCAGATGTCTCCGGGTTAGGTGATGATAGAGCAGCACCGAATTTTTCGGTAAACGCTTCGCCATATGCTGCGGATAACGTCGTCTTTTGCTCATCGCTGAGTGAAGAGCCCAAGTCTTTTTCCTGGATCTTCAAAATCGACAGCGCTAAGGTTTTTGCGATTTTAAAATTAAACTTCATTGTAAAAGGGGTTAAGGTGATTTAAGATTATGAATTAGCATAGGCTTGGGCCATAGCGTAGTTAATTGTCTCCTGTAATGTTCCAAATCGATCCGCCAAACCAACATCGATCGCTTGTTGACCAGTAAATACGGCTCCTGAAAGCAGTCCCGGAGCATCGAGTGTCAATTTTTCGCCTCGGTTTTCTTTGATTGCATTTTGAAAATGGACTGCCAGTGGATTAAGCATTTCAGATTTTATCTGATCATATTCGCCTTTTAGGAATTTTTGAAAGGCGAGGTTCTTGTCTGCGGATTGGTCAGCGTATACCTCATGATATTTAGCTCCTTTTTCTTCGTAATACGGCACCATATCGAGCATTGAGATCATTACACCAATTGAACCAACGGTGGATACCTGCTTATTGTCCAGAAAAATTTGATCACAAGCGGAAGCGATCCATTGACCCGCTGAACAAGCGTAGTCGACATGTGCTATGATGGGCTTTCCTTTGGCTTTTACGAATTCAGCCGCTTCCAGCATTGGAGGTACTGAATTTGTTGCTCCTCCACCGGTATCGATATCCCATACAATTGCAGATACGTCTTCCCTAGCGGCAAAATGTTTCGTGTAATAGGCGATTTCATCCATTCCATATGTGCACATCGTGCCATACTTTAACATCGTTCCCTTGACAGGCAAGACGATCACGCGCGATTCTTCCTGTATGGAGTCGTCAGCGTCTGATTCGCTATCTCCACTGTAAGATTTGATATCGATATGATCAATCTTTTGAAGGTTGGTTGTGTATATGTCGGATTTGTTGATTAGTTCGTTGACCTGCTGACGCATGCCAATGGCAATCTCAGGAGCCATAAAAAACGTTCCTCGTAAAATTGCTGACATAAGGTGTTGTTGCCAGTTGGCTAAGCTTCTCCTTTGCATATTACATTTGTTTAATGCAAAGGTTCCTTTAAATGGGTAGGTGAGAAAGGACGTTTTTAGAGGTTCACATCAACGAAAACAGGCTATAATGCGGGGATTATGGCCTGTAAATAAATATGGTATTCGCAGATAAACTTACTGATAAATTAAATTGAGCGGCT
>NZ_JABMCQ010000146.1 GCF_013179575.1 Sphingobacterium shayense
ATGCATCGTATTTTTATTTATAATATTTTGATATTTAGTTCTTTGTGATTTTTTCTATTCTCAAACATTTACCAAGAAGCCTACCTGACGATACAGGTAGGCTTCTTGGTTTATAAATTTGTTCGACGGTAGGTTTTGGGTGCTTTACTGTTTTACAGGGGTTAACTGAAGTGCCTATTTCCTCGTACACGTAACCATATTTATTATAAACTTTCCTACGTTCGATCGGGTTTCTGCAAGTAGTGGTATGTGGCTAATTAATAGACCTCGGAGCAAATGGATTAATCTAATTAAATTATGATCAAGAAAATACTAGCTTTTGTCGTGCTCGTACTTTTACTAGGGTGCGAAAAGAAACACGAACTTCCTGCTTCACCTGGAAGGATGATTAAAGATTTTAAGTTGGAAACTGGGCAATATGGTAACGCTACGATCTACCAGGAGGAAGAAGTCTTTAAGATTTTGGTAAGAGTCCTTCCAGAAACCGATCTAAAGAAAGTGGTCCCGATTATTACCTTATCGGACGGCGCACAATGTAATATTGCTTCCGGGGAACCAATTGATGTTTCTGCTACTAGCAAAGTAGTGTTTACCGTAACGGCTGCCTCGGGGGATGTTAGAAATTGGGAAGTAGAGTTTAGGGTATACGACTCGAGTATTTCCGATTACGGAACGTATAGCATCGCGGTTAACGACGGTTCGGCTGTTATGCAGATTCAGGGAGATATGTCGTTCAATGAGAAGTATCTTGAGAATGCACTAGTCCAAGTCGCTGCAGCAGAGGCTGCAACAGGCGAAAATCTCAAGAGATGGCAAGAGTGGGACATTATCTATCATTCTTCGGTAGGGGACACCAAGTACTACCAATTACGGAACCTGCAAAGCGGAATGTTTCTCAGCGGTGTTTCGAGCGGTGTTCAATTAAAACAGAATTGGGAAGCAGCTGGAGATATTGATTTACAATTGTGGCGTATTGACGAGTCATTACAAGCCGGTAAATTTGAGCTATCCAATAAAGCGAACGGTTTATACCTAACCTTGGGCGCGGATGATGCTGTTTTGGCACAGGGCAGTCAAGAGCAGGACAGCCAGCGATGGGCTATCACCCGGCTATCAAAGGATAGCTACAGGGATGCGCAGGTAACGAATTTCTTTAACCGCACAACTGGATCTGTTGCATTTGATCAGGGGACGAGCATACCTCTTTCTGATGGACGTGCGCTGTGGATTACGCAAGATGCCTGGTATGAGGGATCTATGGCACCCAACGGGAACCTGTTTGGAAACCATTTTATTTCCTATAGTAATTCTATTATAATTCAACCTTCCATAGATAACTGGAATCCAAATGCGCCAATGATGACCGCGGATGGCCGGGTACATAATATCGGTAATATCGTTCCAAAGCGAGAAGGTAAGGATTGGAGTTGGCCGGGGCCAGGGGTACAGATCGGGCAGACGGTATACCTCCACGCAACCGAAGGGAATGCTTTGGGGTCGCCCGACGATAATCAAGCACTTTTTAAGCTAACTCCGGTATCGGATACACATTGGAATGTAGAGCGAACCACGCCTGTAGGTTTAACGGCATCGGAAAAGCTGATTACTTATGCCGCTGGTATGGTGAAAGCAGCCGATGGTTTCGTATACGCATATGGCGCCCGCGGTGATCCAAACAGTTTTGGTTTCGGTTCGTTTTTACACGTCGCGCGCTTTCCTATAGAAAATCCGCAAGATTGGACATTCTGGAATGGCTCTTCTTGGGAAGGTACCGCTTCTGTGGCCGAACAGGCGCAGGTAAATAGCGCTCTTGGAACAAGCTCTGTCGGATATCTAAACGGTAAGTATATTCATCTAACGATGGATCAAGGCTTCTACTGTGGCATCCCTTCGATTAATATGTATACATCAACTTCAAGCAGCCCTACAGGCCCGTTCTCGGAAAGAAGGCTCGTATACCATTTTACCGAATTCTATAAGGGATATAATGCTAGGATATACACCCCTTCGATTCACACGGAATCGGTCAATGGAAGAGACGAATTATTGGTGACTTATAGCATTAATTACGGAGCGTGTGCAGAAAATGATGCAGATAAGACAAAGGAGGAGGATGGCAATTTCGATCCGTATTACTATCGAGTCAAAGGAGTCAGAATACCTTATGAAATGATCGGTATTTTGTAGACCAATAATTAAATAAGGACAAATATTTCATGAAAAAAGGTTTGAATACGTTTGCTTGGACTATGAAATCATTCTATATCGTTTACCAACGTATGCTTATGTTGTTTATTTAACGTGTTGTTTTTGAGTTAATTGAAGCGTTGTTGCGGTTCTAATCATTTACCAGTACGTCTACCTACTGTCATAAATATGAGGACAGGTGTATAAATTTGTGTGACAGCTGATCCAGGGATTATCCTGCTTGAAAAACTAACCAAGGGACCCTGAATCTTTTTTAACACACAACCATTTTAAAAATTATAAACCCAGCATGAAAAATCTATTTTTCACAAAATGGTCAGTATGCTTTTATGTTTTTGCTTTTACTTTAAGCAATCTAAAAGCACAACAGATCGCACCTTTTAAGGACAATGACCGTGTTGTTTTCTTAGGGAATAGTATTACCGACGGTGGCCATTACCATTCCTATATATGGCTCTATTATATGACCCGCTTTCCGACAATGAATCTGACTTTTCTGAATGCAGGAATTGGTGGGGATCGCGTATGGGACATGCTCAAGCGACTCGACGGTGACGTGTTCAGTAAGCGGCCTACAGTCCTTTTGACAACGTTTGGTATGAATGACTCTGGATATCTTGAATACAACGGAGAGGAACCCAATAAGTTTGCCGACAAGAAAGTGAAAGAGTCGTACGAAGGGTATAAGCAGATGGAACAGCGTTTCAAACAGCTCTCGGATACTAGGATCGTACTTTTAGGGAGTTCTCCTTACGACGAACACGTTCAAATTTCCGATAACACGCCTCTCAAAAACAAAAATAAAGCCATGCTACGTATTGTCGATTTCCAACGGGAATCGGCCAAGGCAAACGGGTGGGAGTTTTTTGATTTTAATCAAACGATGAGCACGATCACCGAACGTGTGCAAAAAGATGATCCTTCCTTTACTTTGTCGGGAAATGACCGTGTGCATCCAGATCTAGATGGTCACATGGTGATGGCATATTTAATTTTAAAAGCACAGGGATTCAGCGGACAAAAAGTTGCGGAAATAGCAATCGACGCACCTGGGGGAAAGGTAATATCTGCTTTGAATTGCAATTTGTCGGACATTCAAAAAACGGATAAAGGCTTGAGGTTTGATTATCAGGCCAAGGCATTGCCGTATCCATTAGATACAGTAGCAAGAGGATGGGGAAGTAAGAAAAGCCAGTTCGATGCAATGGCGGTAATACCATTTATGGAAGAAATGAATCAGGAACTACTTACTGTGAAAGGATTGAAGGGGAATTATAAACTTGTCATCGACTCTGTAGAAATCGGTACCTGGTCGGCTGCGGAGTTTGCACATGGAATAAATCTTGCCGCGCTGGATCATACACCTCAATACCAGCAAGCCCTTCGAATGATGCATCTGAACGAAGAACGATGGGAAATTGAACGCCGTTTTAGGGATTATGCCTGGGTACAGTACAATTTTTTCGCGCCAAAAGGGCTCTTGAATGCTAATAATAGAAAAGCAATTGAGGTGTTTGACGCCCATAAAGAAACCGACGGTTGGCTGCGCGCAAAGAGAGATTTATATTCTAAAGCGATGTTCCCCGAGATCAGAAAAGCGTGGCAGCAGGAAATGGACGGGCTGCTGAAAGCGATTAAAGAAATCAGCATCCCGGAAAAAAGAACGATTAGCCTCGTGCGTATTTAGCGAAACGATCCATGGTAATAAACACGAGAATATTTACAGTGCTATTTCTTTCGTCGGTTTGCTTCAGTCTGTCGGCGCAGAAGGCTTATTTTGTCGACGGCTATCACGGCGGCGTCTATGGTCATTACCCGTCGTGGGTTACAGGCTTCATGGTGGATAATCTTGCCGCGCATCCCGAATGGCGGATAGGGCTGGAGATAGAGCCTGAAACATGGGATTCAGTTCAACGCCGTGAACCGGAGGCTTATGCCCGATTTGCAGCTATAGCAAATGACAGCAGAGTTGAATTTACAAATCCAACCTATGCGCAACCTTACTGTTATAATATTTCCGGTGAAAGCATTATACGACAGTTCGAGTACGGAATGCAGAAAATTGAGGAGCATTTTCCTGCTGTTAGTTTTACAACTTATGCGGTAGAAGAGCCCTGTTTTACAAGCAGTCTACCCCAATTATTGAAACAGTTTGGTTTTAAATATGCGGTTCTAAAATGCCCGAACACGCTTTGGGGCGGTTATACGAGCGGCTACGGCGGGGAGCTTGTGAACTGGGTGGGTCCCGAGGGTTCTTCCATTCTTAGTGTGCCCCGGTATGCATCGGAAGAATTTGAAGAAAATTCGACCTGGCAGACCACTGCCTGGAACAACTCTGCCTCGTTTTTAAAGGCCGCCTACAGTCAGGGTATCCAAAATCCGGTGGGCATGTGTTACCAGGATGCCGGTTGGGATAATGGTCCCTGGTTAGGCACAGGGAGGAATATTAAAAACGGATCTACCTATGTGACCTGGACGGAATATATTGAAGAGGTATCGTCCCGTCAAACAGATGATAACTGGCACTTCACCCAAGAAGATATACGTGTAAATCTGATGTGGGGCAGCCAAGCCTTGCAGCGTATAGCGCAGGATGTTCGCAAAGCTGAAAACAAAATCGTTATGGCAGAGAAGATCAGCGCAATGGCTCATATAGATAATGATTTCCGCGTACATACAGGGGATGAGAAAGAAGCCTGGCGAACTTTGATGATGGCACAGCATCACGATTCGTGGATCGTGCCCTATAATCATCTCAGCAAAGAACAAACTTGGGAGCAGGCGGTACGTCTGTGGACCATTGTAACGGATAGCCTATCTGAAACGATGATTCGTGATGCGGTTTCTAGTTATATAACCAGCAAATCGGCCAGTGGAGATAACTTGGGTTACGTTCGCATTTTTAACACAGTCGCGGCGACAAGATCAGAGATTGTACGGATTGCGCTACCTCAGGCGTTAGAGCATAAAAAAATCAGTTTATATGATCATAAAGGCGAAGAAATTCCCAGTATAATAAAATTTACACAGAAGGCTGCACAACTAGTTTTCAAGCCGAAGGTTGGAAGTTTGGGTTATGTGACATACGCCTTGCGGGAAGGTGGCGGCAGCACAGAGGATGCAAGGCAGCAGGTGAGTTTCCAGGAGAATGGAAAATGTATCATCGAGAACCAGATGTATAAGTTGACCCTCGACGGCTCCCGAGGTGGGGTAATCACAAGCCTTGTGGCAAAACATGCTGGCAACAAGGAGTTCGTTGATCAGCATGGCGATTATGGTTTCGGAGAGTTATCGGGACATTTTTACGACCAGCAGAAGTTTCATTCGACAAAGGACGTTCCCGCGAAGATCACGGTACTGGAAGATAACCCGTTTATGATAAGGGTAAAAGTGGAGAGCAGTATCTCTTCACATCCTGTAACTCAAATTATCACTCTAGAATCGGGGCAGCGACGTATAGATTTTGATTTGTTGGTTGATTGGCGAGAAAATGTGGGAATCGGAGAGTACAAGCAGGAGCATAAGTGGACTGATAATAGACGAGCCTATACGGATGACCGATACAAACTGAAAGTACTATTTCCCAATTCTCTTCGTTCGGCTGATCTCTATAAAAATGCGCCCTTTGACGTAACCGAAAGTACCAATAACGACACTTTCTTTGGAGAATGGGAGGAAATCAAACACAACGTGATTCTCCATTGGGTAGATCTTGTACAGAAGGATCAAGAATATGGTTTAACCCTTTTGTCCGATCATACGACGTCCTATTTGCATGGCGCCGATTATCCACTAGGCCTCACGGCGCAATACTCGGGCGTGGGGTTGTGGGGAGTAGATTACAGGATAACCGAACCTCTAAAGATGCGCTACGCCCTGATCCCTCATTTAGGAAGCTGGGATTCGGCTCAGATCGCCACCGAAAGCAATTTCTGGAATGAGCCCTTGCTGGGTGTTTATGCGAATCAACTGTCGTTTGAGGCTAGAAGTTTTGTTTCCTCGCTGGAGGATGGTCTAGAAGTATCTGCCATGAAGATCGATAACCAGGAGCTCTTGTTGCGAATTTTTAACGCTGAGGGGCCATCCGGCTTACAGCAGATTGCTTTAGGTTTTCCTGCCGGAGAAATCCAAGAGGTATTGTTAAATGGCGAAAAGGTAAGTACGATAGAGCTAACCAACAGCACCGGTAAATCAATCTTTTCCACTAACATACCTCGTTTCGGAATTAAAACATTTCGAATCAAGAAAAAAGACATATAACTAATTAGACAATTGATGTTGATGAAAATACGATTTTTTGGAATCTTTATTTCCTGTGTTCTAGTATTGAAATCCTGTTCGGCAATCCAAGGCAAAGAACCTGCTCATCCGGCCAACTATGTGAACCCATTTATTGGGGCCAGCACAAGTACGGGAGCGGCGGACACTTATCACGGGCTGGGAAAAACTTTCCCGGGTGCTACCACGCCTTACGGTATGGTCCAGGTCAGCCCGAACACCATTACCGGAGGAGATAACAGCCCAGGATACAGCTATGAACACCAGACAATTGAGGGGTTTGCTTTTACGCAGATGAGCGGGGTGGGCTGGTTTGGGGATCTAGGGAATCTGCTGGTGATGCCAACTACAGGAAAATTGAAAGTCATTGCGGGTAAAGAGGATGGGAGTATTGAAGGTTACCGGTCGTATTACAACAAGCAGACGGAAACGGCAAAGGCTGGCTATTATGCAGTAGAATTGACCGACTACGACATTAAAGTAGAGACGACGGCAGCCCCCCACAGTGGGATGATACGTTTTACCTTTCCGCAGCATAAAGAATCTAGGATACAGATAGATCTGGCGCGCCGTGTGGGAGGGACTTCTGTTAAACAGCATGTTCAGAAGGTCGATGATCATACGATTAGAGGATGGATACTATGCACGCCTGATGGTGGTGGATGGGGAAATGGCGAGGGGAATGCTGCATATACCGTTTATTTTTATGGGAAGTTCAGTAAACCACTAAAGAACTATGGTTTTTGGAAAGCCGATATTCCAGACAATTGGGAGCGAAAGAGGGACGAAGTAACCAGTCTGCCTTACCTAAATCAGGTTAAAAAGGCGGAGATAATTCGGGGCCAGGAGCAGGTGGAAGGTAAGCATATCGGTTTTTTCTCCGATTTTGAAACCGTCGCCGATGAGCAGGTTACCCTTCAGGTCGGTATTTCTTTCGTCGATATGACGGGAGCTCAAAATAATTTCAGCGAGGAGATAGAAGGGAAATCTTTTGATCAGGTACGTCGGGAGGCACATGATCTGTGGAACCAAGAACTCAGCAGGGTTAATATCCAGGGGGGGACCGATGACCAGAAATCAATCTTTTATACAGCGCTTTATCATACGATGATCGATCCGCGCACGTATACGGATACTGACGGTCGATACGTAGGAGGCGATGGACGTGTCCACCGGGCAAATGGGTTTACAAAACGGACAATGTTCAGCGGTTGGGATGTTTTTCGAAGCCAATTTCCATTGCAAACCCTTATAAACCCCAGGTTGGTAGACGATCAGTTGAACTCGCTTGTAACCCTTGCCGAGGAGTCTGGACGTGGTTATTATGAACGGTGGGAGATTATGAATGCCTATTCCGGCTGCATGATCGGTAACCCTGCGTTATCTGTATTGGCCGATGCGTATGTAAAGGGGATCCGCGGGTATGATATAGAAAAGGCCTATCAATTTGCTCTTAATACTTCGAAGAAATTCGGTAATGATTCGCTAGGTTATACAGGACCCCCGTTCAGTATTTCACATACTTTGGAATATGCCTATACCGATTGGTGTATTTCCCAACTTGCCGGCGAACTCGGACGAGCGGACGATGAGCGGCTCTTTTTAGAAAAGGCACAGGCCTATAGAAATGTTTTCGATACAGAAAAAGGCTGGTTCCGGCCTAGAAAAACAGACGGATCCTGGGAACCATGGCCAAAGGAGGGACGGATAACCGAGTGGTATGGAACTATTGAAAGTAACCCTTACCAACAAGGGTGGTTTGTCCCCCATGACATTTCAGGGATGGTAAAACTGATGGGAGGAAAAGGTAAAGTACTGCAGGATCTGACACGTTTTTTCAACCGAACACCTGACCATATGCGATGGAACGACTACTATAACCATGCTAACGAACCGGTCCATTTAGTTCCATTTCTATTTAATCATTTGGGAACGCCGTGGGAAACGCAAAAATGGACACGCCATATCTGTGAAAAAGCATATAAAAATTCGGTAGAAGGTATCGTCGGGAACGAGGATGTTGGGCAAATGTCTGCTTGGTATGTTCTTGCTTCGAGTGGGTTGCATCCTGCATGTCCTGGAAGCACACGCATGGAGATAACAAGTCCTCTGTTTGAAGAGATTGAATTTCGCTTGGATGGCAAATATTATGCGGGTAAGACATTCATTGTCAAGGCGCATAATAACGCCGCTGAAAATATCTATATCCAAAAAGCAATGCTTAACGGGAAGCCATATGATAAGTGTTATATAGATTTTCTTGATATAGCTGCGGGAGGAAAACTCGAATTGTTCATGGGAGATAGACCAAATAGGGCTTGGGGTATAGACGCGAACTAGAAGGAAATAAATAGTGAAAATTTTAGCGGATATTTTTCAATGTATACGACTAGGAAGAAAAAAAATTTTTACTGATCTACTATTAAACGGATAAAATGAAAAGAAAGATTTTAGTTTGGATAACCATGCTGGTTTTCGTTACCTCGGTTGGTTACGGGCAGAATCGTGATCTGGTTAAGTATGTGAATACGTTGCAGGGAACCGAATCGGAATGGTCGCTGTCGTATGGAAACACGTACCCTACAGTAGGGCTCCCTTTCGCCGTTCACTTTTTTTCCGCACAAACAGGAAAGAACGGCGACGGCTGGAAATATACCTATCAGGCGAATACGATTCGTGGCTTCCAGCAGGTACATCAATGTAGTCCTTGGATGGGTGACTACGCGGTTTTCTCTTTGATGCCGGCTAAGGGGAAGCTTGTGGTGAACGAAGACGAGCGAGCACTGGTCTTCAGTCATGATAATGAGATTGCCAAACCCCATTATTACTCGGTAAAATTTGATAATGGTATACAGGCTGAGATCAGCCCGGTGGAGCGTGGTGCACACATGCGATTTACTTTTCCAAAGAAAGAGAAAGCGTATTTAGTATTAGATGGTTTTTTAAAGGATAGTCAGATAAAGATTCTTCCGCAAGAGCGGAAAATAGTCGGTTATGTCAATAATGGACGGTTTGTTCCAGAAAACTTTAAGAATTATTTTGAGCTTATTTTTGATGCGGATTTTGAGAGCTACGGCACATGGGAGAATAAGGGAAATAAAATTTCACCTGCAAAAAAGGAGGATGCAGGTGAGGGCGTAGGTGCGTACCTGGAATTTAAACCGGGAACGCAGGTGGAAGTGAAGATCGCGTCATCTTATATCAATGCAAGCCAGGCATCACTGAATATGCAACGCGAGTTGGGCGGTAACAAAGATTTTCAGACGACTAAAAATAAAGCTTTTGAAATTTGGAATACCTTGTTAAATCGTATCAAAGTGGATGGTGGTAGTGAAGCTGATAAAGCTACATTCTATTCCTGTATGTTTCGTGCCAACCTTTTCTCGCGCAAGTTCTATGAAATCGACGCACGGGGTAATCCCTATTACTTTAGTCCTTACGATGGCGAGATTCACCATGGCTATATGTATACAGACAATGGGTTTTGGGATACCTTTCGTGCGCAGTTTCCACTGAGCAATATGTTGCATCCCCAGATGCAGGGCCGCTATATGCAGTCGTTATTGGACGCCCAGCAACAGGCCGGCTTCTTGCCGACTTGGTCGAATCCGGGAATGTCAGGGGTAATGATCGGAAACCATGCTATTTCTTTACTGACTGATGCATGGGTGAAAGGTATTCGAAATTTTAATGCGGACAGTGCGTTGCAGGCTTATTACCATGAGGCGACCAACAAGGGCCCCTGGGGTGGCTCCAACGGCAGAGAAGGATGGAAAGACTATTTCACCAAAGGTTTTGTTCCCTACGGACAGGTGCATGAAAGTACAGCCAAGACACTGGAATACGCCTACGATGATTTCTGCGCGTATCAACTGGCCAAACACACGGGTAACAAATTTTATGAAGAGGCATTCGGCCGGCAAATGTACAATTATCTTAACGTGTTTGACAAGCAGACCGGCTTTGTTCGCGGACGTTTGCCGGGCGGAGAGTGGTTAGCGGATTTTGATCCAGTAGAATGGGGAGGACCTTTTACGGAAGCCAATTCCTGGCAGTATACCTGGTCGGTGATGCACGATGTGAACGGGTTGATCAATTTAATGGGAGGCGAAGATCGCTTTAATGCGAAACTCGATTCGTTCTTTACCATGGAACAGACGATCAATTATGGGAGCTATAAAAAGGAAATACACGAAATGCGCGAGATGCTGCTGGCTAAAATGGGGCAATACGCCCACGGCAACCAGCCTACCCAACATGTGCCTTATCTCTATACGTTCAGCGGGCAGCCATGGAAATCGCAGCAGCGCGTCCGCAAGGTGATGGCCCAGTTGTACAACTCGGGTCCCAAGGGGTATCCCGGGGATGAAGACCAGGGACAGATGTCCTCCTGGTATGTGCTAAGTGCGCTCGGTATATACAGCGTATGCCCGGGAACAGACCAATACGTTTTCGGTAGCCCCCTCTTTGAGCGGGCGGCCGTGAAGTTGGAAAACGGGAAGGAATTTGTCGTTGTGGCAAAGAATAATAGTCCACAGAACGTATATATCCAATCGGCCAGCTTAAACGGGGTGGCCTACGATAAGAATTTCCTGTTGTATGAAGATATCATCAATGGCGGGAAACTGGAGTTTGTCATGGGCCCCTCTCCCAATAGGGATAGAGGTATTTCAAAGCAGTCCAGACCGTTTTCACTTAGTCAGTTGAAATGAAAAGGTTGCCACCGATAGGTGGCAGCAAATAATGTTTGATAAAGTAGG
>NZ_JABMCQ010000147.1 GCF_013179575.1 Sphingobacterium shayense
GAAAAGGTTTCCAGCTGTGGGAAATGAGCTTGCATGTACTCTGAAATAGGGATTGCTAAAAAAGAAGCTAAACCTGTACCACCTAATGCTAATGAGAGCATAATGATGATATCTTTTGTTTCAGGTATTCGGCTGTTTGTTTTTGATAAGTGATCCATTCGCTGAGTCAGTTCATCAACATCGGTCGTATCTGCTTTGAAAAATTTATCGACTTTCTTCGTGTTTGCTGCGCCGTACAGTAAAAGAGCCATCCACAAATAAGCAACTAAAGCGTCGACAGCGATTATTGACGAAAAAAGTTTTCCGGAGGGTTGTAAAATCTCGCGTATTGCAACTTGGTTAGCACTACCGCCGATCCATGATCCTGCTAAAGTCCCCAGGCCACGCCATACAGCGTCAGGACCGACTCCACCCACGACTTCAGGCGCCACAAGTGCCGTGAGCCAGACAGCGATTGGACCTCCTAATACAATGCCAATTGTCCCAGTGATAAACATAAGTCCTGCACGTTTACGCAAGTTCCATAACTCGCGTAAGTCCAAATTTAACGTAAAAAGAATCAAACATGCGGGAAGAAAGAAGCGGCTTCCTATGCTTGCCAGAGGAGAATTCGCCCCGTCTATAACATGGGTAGAATTTAAGATTCCTGGCACGAAATAACATAACAGCAACGGTGGAATAACGGAATAAAAGCCTTTAATATATTTGTTGTCAAGGCTTGAAGTATAGAAAACGATACCTAACACCGCCATCAATAATCCAAACGTTGCTGCATTATCTTTGATTAGCGGTGTAATATCTTTGATAGCATCTTGCATAATCTTAGGGATATTGTTAATTTGTCGTGAAATTATACAATTATTCCTTATGGACAATTGTTTTTTTATTATTCTTGCATGAGGATGCAAGAATTTTTCTAAACCGTAAATTATACGCATGACTAGTAGACGAGAGTTTTTGAAAACAAGTGGAGTAGTTTTAGGAGCTGCCGCGTTTGACACACCATTAAGTGCCGCCGGTTTGGCCCCGAAGAATAAAACATTAAATGTAGGACTTGTGGGTTGCGGAGGACGTGGGACGGGTGCAATATTTCAAGCCCTGCAGGCCGATCCCGATGTGAAAGTGACCGCACTTGCCGATGTGTTTGGTAATAATTTGCAACAAACACTAACCGCCCTAAAGGGAAAATACGGAGAGAGAGTCGATGTTCCTGAGGATCGCGCATTTGTTGGCTTTGATTCCTATGAGAAATTAATAAAATCTAATGTAGATGTAGTTCTTTTATGTACTCCACCCAGTTTTCGTCCTGCTCATTTAGCTCTTGCTATAAAAGAGGGGAAGCATGTTTTTTGTGAAAAGCCGGTTGCGGTCGATGTTCCGGGGATACATATTGTTCAGGATGCTGTGAGGTTAGCAAAGCAGAAGAAGCTTTGCGTGATGAGTGGTTTTTGTTTTCGCTACTCCTTTCCTAACCGTGAATTAGTTTCAAGAGTTCATCAAGGAGCAATCGGGGATATCCACGCTATCTCAACGTTTCGCTTAGGGGGTGAATTGAGTTATAGGGAGCCAGAGCCAGGAAGTTCGGAATTGGAACAACAAATTAGAAACTGGTTTTATTACCAGCGTTATTCGGGCGACATGATTGTAGAGCAAACCGTCCATAGTATTGATTTCATGAATTGGATACTGAAAGAGAGAGTGCCGACTAAAGTAACAGCAATGGGCGGCCGTCAAAGTCGTCCATGGAATAAGTTTGGTAATGTCTATGATCATTTTAGTGTCGAATATGTATATGAAGATGGGTTTAGGGGATTCCATTTTGGCCGTCAACAAAATGGTACCACACCGCGGAATACAATCGAGGCATTTGGGACAAAGGGTCGGATTGACGTCGCTTTGAATACCAGTTATGAGATTTTTGGAGATCAGCCTTGGAAAAATTCCGAGCAGTTGAATAATATGTATCAAACCGAACATGACGAATTATTTAAAGCGATCCGTGAAAATCGAGTGATAGATGATGGGGATTATATGGCAAACTCGACTTTGATGGCAATCTGGGGGCGCGCCTCAGCATATTCAGGAAAGACTATCTCATATGATGAGATCATAAACTCGGAAGAAGTATTGGGACCACCGGTAGAAAACTATGTTTGGGATATGGAGGTTGATAAACTCCCAATTGCAAGACAAGGTGTTTATAAATTCGTATAGATAAAAAATGGCGAAAATTAGAATATTAGTGGTGGGATGTGGCAATATGGGAGCCTCTCATGCAACCGCTTATCACCGATTAGATGGGTTTGAAATCGTAGGTTTAGTTTCACGGGGTGATAGCAAAATCAAAGTGAATGAACGATTAGATGCAGATTATCCATTATTTGATAATTATTCTGTAGCGCTCGAGCAAACGAAGCCTGATGCAGTCTGTATTTCGACATATCCCGATACACATGAACGATACGCATTAATGGCGTTTGAAAGAGGAGCCCATGTTTTTATCGAGAAACCGATCGCCGATAGTGTGTTAGGAGCCGAACGGGTTGTGCAGGCGGCAAAGAATTCTGGTAAGAAACTGGTGGTGGGGTATATATTACGTTATCACCCGTCATGGATCAAATTTATCGAAATCGGACAGTCACTAGGAACACCATTGGTATTCCGAATGAACCTTAATCAACAAAGTCATGGGTATATGTGGGATGTTCATCGTAATTTAATGAATAGTTTGAGCCCTATTGTAGATTGTGGTGTGCACTATATTGATGTCATGTGTCAAATGACTGTCGCGAAACCTACTCAAGTTTATGCGATAGGCGCGCGGCTTACGGAAGATATTCCAGTCTCCAATTATAATTATGGGCAATTGCAAATTCGTTTTGACGATGGGTCCGTTGGTTGGTACGAGGCAGGATGGGGGCCTATGATTAGTGAAACCGCATTCTTTGTGAAAGATGTAATTGGACCAAGGGGTTCCGTATCAATTGTTGCTAATAACGCTGCTTCGACTGGTAATTCTGATTCCGTAGAGGCGCATTCCAAAACCGAATCTTTGCGTGTGCATTACGCGGATATCGACGAGACCAATAATTTCATACAAAACGATCAATGGATTGATCTTTCCGATGAGCCTGATCATCAAGAACTTTGTACTAGGGAGCAACAGTTCTTTTTACGAGCTATTACCGAGGATCTAAATCTATCCAAATCTATGCAGGACGCGATTAATAGTTTGCGGATTGCTTTTGCGTGTGATGAGTCTGTGCGTAGTGGTGAAGTTGTAAAACTTTAGATTCCGGATAGGTAGAGAATATATAAAAAGGTGGACTGTCTGACGTTTCTATATATCATACAAATCGTTATTGTTCTGCCTCTTCTCTTAGAAAATGTCGAAACTTAAAGACTGTTTATGGCTTCTATGGAATATTTAGATATTTGTGTGTTTGTAAAGATATCTCCCATTTTGGATTTTCTTTTACATATTCGATAATATCAGGCGTCATTTCGGCAGCTTTAGACCATTCAGGTTGTAGATAAAGTTTACAATTCTTGCTAACAAACTGTGCATGTTCTTCTGCCCATTGAAAATCGCTTTTGTTGAAAACAATTACTTTGAGTTCACCGGCGGCATTTAACACGTCGGGCCGAGGTCCTTTAAATTTCTTGGGCGATAGGCAAATCCAATCCCAAAATCCCGAAAGAGGATATGCACCAGAGGTTTCAATGAATGTTTGAATCCCCTCTTCTTTTAATTTTTTTGTAAGATAATCTAAATTATAAAGAAGAGGTTCCCCGCCAGTTACGACAACTGTTTTTGCAGGATGAAGTTTCGCATGTTCAATGATTGTATCGGCCGAGGTTAACGGGTGGAGATTGGCGTCCCAACTTTCTTTAACGTCACACCAATGACAACCTATGTCGCAACCTCCTAAACGTATAAAATAAGCAGCCTTTCCTGTGTGATACCCTTCTCCCTGTATCGTGTAAAATTCCTCCATTAGGGGGAGGAGACTTCCGTCTTCTGGAACCTGATTTGACATTCTTTGTAATTTTCGAGTACAAAGGTACAAAAAAATAAAGTGCACAGAAAGTTTGATTCACGATACTATTATTGAAGCAAAAATAAATGTGGTCGTAATGCACAATAGATATGGTCAAACAATCGATTAGTATCCTAATACATATTAGGATTCATTAATGTAGCGCTCGAGGTCATAACAGCATTACTACTTCGCTTTATAGGGGCTTAATTGATCACACGAAAGCAAGTATTTGGGATCTGGTCGATATATTTATGATTTAGCTGGTTCCTTCGCTAAGGTTTGCCTATCTTTGAGCTTTAATTCACGCGCTCGTATTTTGGTGTTCGTCATTAGCTTTATCTAATTAATTCGATACTTTTCGGTACGCTTGTATGTGCCGATTTTACGTAGTGCATTTTATTTATTAATTTAAAAATCATATTTGTTGATGATTAACATTACATTACCTGACGGATCAGTACGTCAGTTCGAAAAAGGAACTACTGCAATGCAAGTTGCATTATCCATTTCTGAAGGTCTTGCGAGAAACGTGTTGGCAGCGGAAGTGAATGGCGAAGTTTGGGATGCAACTCGCGGGATTGAGGAGGATGCAGCAGTTAAACTTCTCACTTGGAATGACGATAAGGGAAAGTCTACCTTTTGGCATTCATCTGCGCATTTATTAGCCGAAGCACTCGAATCCTTGTATCCAGGCGTTAAGTTTGGAATAGGTCCCTCAATTGAAACAGGATTCTATTACGATGTTGACTTCGGCGATCGCGAATTTTCTTCCGATGAGTTTAAACAGATAGAAGATAAGATGTTGGCATTAGCTAAGCAAAAGGAAGTGTTCGATCGTAAGGCAGTTTCAAAAGCTGATGCTTTAGCGTATTTTACAGAGAAGGGTGACGAATATAAACTAGATCTTATTAAAGATTTGGAAGATGGGAAAATAACGTTTTACTCTCAAGGAAATTTTACTGATCTCTGTAGAGGCCCACATATTCCACACACCGGGGTAATCAAGGCGATAAAATTGACAAACGTTGCAGGAGCATATTGGCGCGGTGATGAAACACGCAAACAGTTGACCCGTATCTATGGCGTCACTTTTCCAAAGGCATCAGAATTAACAGAATATCTAAAGTTTATTGAAGAGGCCAAGAAAAGAGATCACCGTAAATTAGGAAAAGAACTTGAACTGTTTGCTTTTTCTGAAAAAGTTGGAGCGGGCTTACCTTTATGGTTACCAAAAGGAGCAGCATTGAGACAGAAATTACAGGATTTTCTTCAACGTGCGCAGATTAAAGCGGGCTACGAACCGGTTGTAACACCACATATCGGGCATAAGCAATTGTATGTAACATCAGGCCACTATGAAAAATACGGTGCTGATGCATTTCAGCCTATTCATACGCCTGTGGAAGGTGAAGAGTTTTTCTTGAAGCCGATGAATTGTCCGCATCATTGCGAGATCTATAAAACAAAGCCTCGTTCTTATAAAGACTTACCAGTTCGATTCGCTGAATTTGGGACGGTTTATCGTTATGAGCAGTCTGGTGAACTACATGGTTTAACGCGTGTTCGTGGGTTTACTCAGGATGATGCTCATCTATTTTGTCGCCCCGATCAAGTAAAAGAGGAGTTTAAAAAAGTTATCGATTTGGTTCTTTACGTGTTCAATGCGTTGGGATTTGTAGATTTTACAGCTCAAGTTTCTCTTCGTGATCCAGAAAATCGTACTAAGTACATCGGTACAGATGATAACTGGAAATTTGCTGAGCAAGCAATAGTAGAGGCTGCTGAAGAAAAAGGCCTTCCTACTGTGGTTGAGTATGGGGAAGCTGCTTTTTATGGTCCGAAACTTGATTTTATGGTGAAAGATGCTTTAGGGAGGAAGTGGCAATTAGGAACCATTCAAGTGGATTACAACCTTCCGGAGCGTTTTGAACTTGAATACACGGGTAGTGACAATCAAAAGCATCGCCCTGTGATGATTCACCGTGCGCCATTTGGCTCTATAGAGCGTTTTGTTGCTGTTTTAATTGAACATTGTGCTGGTCAATTTCCGTTATGGCTTGCTCCTGAGCAATTTATCGTCTTGCCAGTGTCAGAAAAATATGAAGAATATGCGAAAAATCTTTTAGAATCGCTAAATAATTCCGATATTCGCGGACTGATTGACCATCGTGATGAAAAGGTGGGACGTAAGATTCGTGACGCGGAGGTTAAGAAGATCCCTTATATGTTGATTGTAGGGGAAAAAGAGATGGAGAGTGGCACAGTTTCTGTTCGTAAACACGGATCTGTAGAAGTTGGGACGATGAGTCCAGAAGATTTTAAGGAATTATTAATTAAAGAAATAACCGTTTAATTTTAAAGTATTTGGCATTAAATAGAGGTGGTGGTTCTAGACCACCAATGAGAAAGAAAGAACCAGAACATCGCATTAACGAATTTATCAGGGTACCAGAGGTACGTTTGGTCGGCGATAATATAGAGCAAGGAATTTATCCAACTCGTAAAGCTATGGAGTTAGCCGATCAATTGGAACTTGATCTTGTGGAGATTTCGCCAAATGCGGTTCCTCCTGTTTGTAGGATTATTGATTACAGTAAGTTTATTTACGAACAGAAGAAGAAGCAAAAAGAAATTAAAGCGAACGCTAAGCAGACTGTAATTAAGGAAATTCGTTTCGGTCCGAACACAAGTGATCACGATTTCGAGTTTAAGCTTAAGCACGCGATGAAGTTTTTAGAAAGTGGAGAGAAAGTACGTGCCTATGTGCATTTTAAAGGTCGTGCTATTGTCTTTAAGGAACAAGGAGAGATTCTTTTGTTACGTTTTGCACAAGCGCTTGAAGACTACGGGAAAGTCGAATTGCTTCCAAAACTGGAAGGAAAACGAATGTTTCTTACTCTTTCTCCGAAAGCTCCAAAAAAATAAAGAGTCTAACAGATTGATATAAAAAAATAGGATTATGCCAAAAGTAAAAACCAATTCCAGCGCGAAAAAACGCTTTAAATTGACTGGAACAGGTAAAATTGCAAGAAAAAGTGCTTACAAAAGCCACATTTTGACGAAAAAAACTACAAAGCAAAAACGTAACTTAACACAAACTAGTTACGTAAATGATGCTGATTTAGGCAACGTAAAACGTATGCTTGCGATCGGTAAATAAGTTTTATCTCAATTTTTAATAAATATTTTTTGACCGGGTATGAGGTTGTAAGATTGCTGAAATACGTAGCGCCTAATACCAAACTAAATTTTAAATAATATGCCACGTTCGGTTAACGCAGTAGCTTCTAGAAGAAGAAGAAAAAGAATCTTGAAATTAGCTAAAGGCTATTTCGGATCAAGAAGCAAAGTTTATACTATTGCTAAAAATACAGTAGAAAAAGGTTTACAGTACGCTTATCGCGACCGTAAAACTAAAAAGCGCGAGTTTAGAGCTTTATGGATTCAACGTATCAACGCTGGAGCACGTCAACACGGAATTTCTTATTCTCAGTTGATTGGTAAATTAAATGCTAAAAATGTAGGTTTAAATCGTAAGGTTTTGGCTGATTTAGCTTTAAATAACCCCGATGCTTTTAAAGCAGTTGTTGACGCAGTAAAATAAAGTTTTAACCGTAATCAATTTGTTAGATACTTTAGAAGGAGCCTTTTAGGCTCCTTCTTTTGTATTTACTTTCCATACTCAAGGGAATTGGTGTACAGTCAACATCGTGAATATACGCCTAAATAACATACATAGTAAGTAAGATCTCATTGAGCTCCCAAAGCGATCAACGAGATCTTTTATTTCCAACGACGGTGGGACCAAAGCCACCAACTAGGGGAATGTTGAATACTTCCTTCCAGATTTCTTGTAAATTGTTTAGTAATCTCATTTTTCTCTGCTAGTGCGGCATTCTCAGTTATTGTTTGTATTGATATTGTCCAGGAATGGCTGCCTACTGGTCGTAATTCTAGGTATGCGACATAAGCATTGATTCGTCGAGCAATTGCTTCAGCACCAGTAAACATATAAGTAGGTTGATTAAGAAAAGTAAGAGATAACCCATTTTTATTCCCCGGATACTGGTCGGAAATGAATAACGTTACAGAAGACGTATCTTTTTGTTGAATTAATGTTCGTAGCGCCTTTGTCGATTCGATTAGACGTACACCAAATTGAGACCGTCGTTTTACGATTAACATATTAAATATTTTGTTTTTCAATGGTTTATATAACGCTTGAACAGGAAGTGACGTATGCATGGGTAGTCTGTTGAGCACTTCCCAGTTACCATAGTGCCCCAAGAGTAAGATAACTGGGCGGTTTAATGCTTTGATATTGTCGAAAAGATCGGCGGTTTGATTATCTACTATTAACTTGGTTCTATGGAAGAAAACAATCTCCCAAATTATTCGGGCAAAGTTTGTATAAAATTCGCCTATTCGCTGTTTAATTTCAAGGTAAGATAGGTCTGGGAATGCTCGTGATATATTCTGGATACAAATATCCTGTCTATATTTAAATACAAATTGGATTAGATAGCTTAACATTACTTGTTTTAAATTAGTCTGTTTTTAATTATTCGGAGGATGAATGAACCATGAATAACGATATTGCGATGACAAAACCTATAATTAGAAAAATAGTGCTAATTGCCGCTAAAACAATATAAAACATTGTGTACATAATCATCCTTTTAGATGTGACAATCTCTGCCAAGTTTACCCTTAATATTTTTTAAAATATGCTAAGGGTAACGAGTATAAAGATTGTCTTAAGTATGTAGCGGTTGTTAAAGAGCCAAGACCTCCGTTTATCTATAACTATTTAAAATGTTAGAAAATAAAGAGAAGAAATTTGAGTCAGCATTTCGATTACATTATCGGGAATTACATGCGTACGCTTTTAGGTTTGTCGAAGACATGGATATTGCCGAAGAAGTTGTTCAACAGGTTTTCTTGAACTTATGGGAAAGTGAATGGGAAAAAAAGGTTATAAGTTCATTGCGAGCGTATCTCTATAGATCTGTTCACAATTATTGTATGAATGTTTTGAGACGGGACAAATTGAAACAACAATATCAAGAATACCAGTCATACCATGGAGCACAAGAGCAAGAGTTTATTGAACGAGATACAGAACTTAAAATTAGACTATCTAACGCCCTTGCCATGTTGCCAGAGAAAAGTCGGACCATATTTGAGATGAGCCGATTTCAGGAGCTGAAGTACCAGGAGATTGCGGATTCATTGAAAATTTCTTTAAAAACTGTTGAGGGGCACATGTCAAAGGTGTTAAAGCACTTGCGTCTGCACTTGGCCGAATACTTAGCTATTTTTTGGATTTTATTAATCATGCATAAATTATGAAAAGAGAAATGATTATAAGATGTATCAGTGGAAATGGTACAACGCAAGAGTTAGCTCAACTACATGACTGGTTGAACGCGGATATAAAGAATGAAGAACAATATATAAAGATGAAGAAGGTTTGGGAGATAGGAGATATTAAGAATTCTGTTCCGCAGGTCGATGTTGATCAAGCGTGGAAGAATTTTATGGTGTTGCGAGAGCAACGGTATCAAGGTGGTGACAACTCCGTAATTATTCGCCGCCGTGACCGCCGACTTTGGTGGAATGCGGCATTGTTGATCGGTCTGCTTGGAATAGCAACACTTTGGTCAGTGTATAACGCGAATACAAACCATACAAATTTAGTGACAACTAATCAGATAAGAAGTGAAGTGCTCCCGGACGGAAGTAAAGTTACATTAAATAGAAATTCGGCATTAGATTATAATAAAAGTTGGTTATCCGTAGATAGGTCAGTTCGAATGGAGAAAGGTGAAGCTTATTTTGAGGTAAAGCCTGACGCAGAGCATCCATTTGTTATTCAGAGCGGGAATGCAAGGATCACTGTTTTGGGTACGAGTTTTCACGTTCGTCATGACGGCAATCAGACGCAGGTGATTGTCAATAGTGGCGTAGTAAACGTACGATACGGAAGACACGAAGCTATTTTAACGGCAAGTCAAGGCCTCACAATTTCTGATACGACCCGTCGAAAAGTCTCGGTAGAACCGGTTGAAGATCAATTATACCGGTACTATGTACATCAAGAGTTTATTTTCGAAAATACTCCGTTATCTAGGGTATTTAAAACATTTGAAAAAGCCTACGATGTCAGGTTTGTATTTGATAATCCTGAGGATCAGAATTTGCTTTTGACGACTACGTTCGAACAACAATCTTTGAGCGAGATGTTAAATGTAATTACAAAAACATTTAATCTAAAATTGAAAAAGATTGGCAACATATATCATTTTGAAAAGAAAAATGAAAATTAGAACTATGCGGGACATAAAGATTTTGATATATATAATAAAAAGAGCGAAACTGTTTGTCTTGACCATGTTTTTGATTTCAGGGTATATGGAGGCCTCTGGGCAAAACTTGCTTTCTGAATCGATTAATTTACCGTCGTATAAAAACACGACGTTGCGCGAAGTATTGAATGCAATGAAAAGTAACGACCAATTTGAATTTTCTTATAATAGTAGTTTATTAGATCTTGATAGTACGGTATCTAAATCATCGTTCAAAGGACGACGAATTGATTATTTGGAAGAGCTGCTAGGCGATGTTTATACTTTCAAGGAGACATCATCCCATATTATTATCACCTATGCCCCTCAACGGATGGAAGTCGTGGTAGAAATTGATCCAAAGGAGCGAAGTAAAACGGTTATCTCAGGCTATGTAAGGGATTTGAGAACGGAAAAAGCAATAGAACAAGCGAGTGTGTATGATAAGAGTTTTTCTTCCTCTGCGTTATCCAATAGAGAAGGTTACTTTCAGCTCGCTATTAAAAAACCCGAACAGATGGTGGCAATTGTTTTGAGTAAGACCAACTACAAAGATACCTCTGTAACGTTACTCTTGCCGGTAGAGGCTCTACATTTTGGTAAGAAAAAACATATCGGGTTTTACCAAGGGTATGATCAGGAGAAAAACCTATTTAGTAACACGTTTGGACGTTTTTTTACCAGTTCGAAACAGCGAGTACAGAGCATGAATTTGGGCGGAATATTTGCTTATAGCCCTATCCAAGTGTCTCTCGCCCCAGGTTTAGGAACTCATGGTTTTTTTAACTCTCAGATAGTTAACAATTTTTCTTTGAATCTGATAGGTGGCTCCACTGCGGGGGTGAAAGG
>NZ_JABMCQ010000148.1 GCF_013179575.1 Sphingobacterium shayense
AGAGAGAGGCTTTCTCCTGCGATTCAACAGGATTAGCAACAGGGCTACTTGAAAGGCTATCTTGTTTCTCAGCCTCAGCATTTCCATCGCTAAACTCAAGATCTTCCGGTATCGCTAACAGCGTGTCGCCCTCAGAAGATTCGGTATTCTCTGGTGCACCATCTGTAAACTCTACGTCATCAAATGAGATTAACGTATCTTGTTGTGCGAAAGATGTATGAGTAAATGAGAATATAAAAATTTGTAGAACTACAACGTATCTAAGAAAAAACTGCATAGTTATCGATCAATAAGACGCTAAAATAAAAAAAAGGCGGTAAACAACCGCCTTTTCGTATTCTATATTCACAAATACTACTTAATTGTGACTGTGAAAGCATATTCTTCAGGCGGTAAACAACGTTCCTTATCACAAGCCATAAATTCAACGACTCCTTTAACATTCGTTTGGCCCTTATTCAATTTTACCTTTTGTTGAAAAGTAACCTCGTTAATATAGTAGGGAACATTCATGTTAAATAGTTTTTCAAATTTTGATTTTGGCGCTGGTGCAGCGACTTTCCCGTTTAGTGTATACTCTTTTGATGGAGTAAACGTGAATGAAGTGGAAATCGGACCACCGTCTGGAACGCTTAAACCATATATATTCCAACCTTGCTCAATTGTTGCTTTAACGAAAACGACAGCCTCATTGCTGCTGAGTTTTTTAGACGCTACCGACCATTTTACAGGGTTGTAAATTTGAGCTACAGCACCTGAAATACCGAATAGTACGAGAGCTATTAATAAGCTTAATTTTTTCATGTTTATGATGTTTAATCTTCTATTGGACTGAATAAACCAAATTTAGTTTAAAGCATATGCCAATTATCGCACAAAGGTAACAAGACGGAGAACGGGAAGCAAGTAATTTTGTTGTTAAATTAGGAATCGAATTTCCTTAAGGTCAAAGGATTGAGTCGATTCGTTAATCAAAACAATTAATCTACCCACGGAATCAATTCCTTGAATAATGCCTTCTGTTTGTTTTCCGTTTATTTCGAATAGTTCTACTTTGCCAAGCTGGAACAGTGAAGCGGTGTATGCTGCCCTTATATTTTGAGAGTTCGTTAAGTTAGATTGTTTGTATAGCGTAAAAATTTCAGATAACATTTCTAGACAGCAGTGTTCGACCGAGAGTGGTTCGGTTGATCCTAAGTTTAATTTTAATGACGTCGCGAGCTTACTTAGCGAGGCGGGGAAATCCTGTTGGTTGATGTTAATTCCGATTCCGACGATTGAGGATTTAACCGTCTTTCCCTTTAATTGATTTTCAATTAATATCCCCCCAATTTTTTTACGACCTACGAAAATGTCATTGGGCCATTTTATGTATACGTCTTTTATATAACGTTTTAACCATTGTTGCACCCCGAGACAAATGACCATATTTAGGTTAAATGCATGTTGTATAAGTAACTCGCTTGGATATAAAAGGAGACTCATGCTTAAGTTTTCATTTGGTGTGGTTAACCAAGTATTTCCACGCTGTCCCTTTCCGTTTGTTTGGTGTTTTGCCATAATGGCAGTACCTTCAGCAAGTGGCTTAATATTTGACAAAAGTTCTTTTAAATAATCGTTCGTGGATGATACCTCATCAAGTACAATTAAATTTTGTCTAAGGTTAAGTCCGGAAAATGTGTTATTTTGCAAGAGAATAGTATTAGAAATGTACGGAACATTCAAAACTAATGTTTTTTAATGAATAAATTCACAAAAACGGAGTTGTCGGGAAGACTTGCAGAGGTTATCGTGGCCGGGATGCAAGAGAAAAAAGGCCACGAGATTGTGCGGATGGATATGAGGAAGGTGAATGCGACGCTGTCGGATTACTTTGTAATATGCCACGCTGAATCTAACATACAAGTTGGTGCGATAGCGAAGAGTGTAGAAGATGAAGTTTACAAGGCATTTGGTCAAAGACCCTGGAAGGTAGAAGGGCAAGGAAATGGAGAATGGGTTTTGTTGGATTTTGTGGATGTCGTTGTACATATTTTCAAGAAAGAGGTCAGGAGCCGCTACGGAATTGAAGATTTGTGGGGAGACGCCCAGGTAGAGTCCTATCAAAGCGCTTAGTTTAATAAGAAGTAGATATAACAGAATATAATGAAGAAAATCCCGAATAAAAAAGTTACCCCTGTACCTCCGAAGTTTAATATGATGTGGCTGTGGATATTAATTATCCTAGGTTTCTTTGGTTTACAGTTCTTATTTAGTGGTGAGACGGCAGAGAAGATTAGCTATTCTGAATTCGAGCAGAAAATGTTATTGCCGGGTGATGTAGATAAATTAATTGCCTATAAAAATAATGAGTTAGTTGATGTAGAGGTTTATATTAAAAAGGACAAGCTGTCTGAAGATAAATATAAAGACGTTGCACCTAAAGAGAACTCCTTAATGATGACACCGGCAACAGGTCCTCAGTACGTGTTTACTGAACCGACGCCAGATATTTTAGACAGAAAACTAAAGGCTTCTCAAGATAGTCTAGAAGCCGGTGCGGCGAAGATTTCTGTAAAATATGAGGACAGGACGAATCCATGGGCGGGTTGGTTTGTTTCTTTCATGCTTCCATTATTAATTATTGTCGGTATCTGGATGCTGCTCATGCGCAGGATGGGTGGTGGCGCCGGCGGTGGCGGAGGAGCGATATTCAATATTGGGAAATCCAAAGCGCAGCTTTTTGACAAAGAATCTCAAATAAATATAACGTTTAATGATGTTGCTGGACTTGAAGAAGCCAAAACAGAAGTGATGGAAATCGTAGATTTTTTAAAAAATCCACGGAAGTACACTGATTTAGGAGGTAAGATTCCTAAAGGCGCTTTGCTCGTAGGGCCTCCGGGGACAGGTAAGACCTTATTAGCAAAGGCGGTAGCTGGCGAGGCGCAAGTTCCATTTTTCTCCTTGTCTGGTTCAGACTTCGTTGAGATGTTTGTCGGTGTTGGAGCCTCGCGTGTTCGAGATTTGTTTAAACAAGCTAAGGAAAAAGCTCCGTGTATTATCTTTATTGATGAGATCGATGCTATTGGTCGTGCTCGAGGTAAAAACTCAGTTATGGGCGGAAACGATGAACGGGAAAATACATTGAACCAACTTCTGGTAGAGATGGATGGTTTCGGAACCAACGTAGGAGTTATTATTTTGGCCGCAACAAATCGGTTGGACGTACTGGATTCAGCGCTTCTACGCCCGGGGCGATTCGATCGTCAGATTTCGATTGATAAGCCTGACTTGATTGGGAGAGAGCATATTTTTAATGTTCACTTAGCGCCATTGAAGCTCTCTGAGGAAGTGGATGCTAAAAAGTTATCGGCGCAAACGCCTGGTTTTGCTGGAGCAGAAATTGCAAACGTTTGTAACGAGGCCGCTTTAATTGCTGCTCGTAAAAATAAGAATTCGATCGGTATGCAGGATTTCCAAGATGCCGTAGATAGGGTGATTGGAGGTTTGGAGAAAAAGAACAAGATTATATCTCCAGAGGAGAAGAAGATTGTTGCTTATCATGAAGCTGGTCATGCTATTGCCGGTTGGTTTCTTGAATATGCAGACCCTCTTGTAAAAGTCTCTATTGTACCGCGTGGGGTAGCAGCACTAGGATATGCACAATATTTGCCGAAGGAGCAGTTTTTGTATACGACTGAGCAGCTTCTTGATAGTATGAGTATGACAATGGGTGGACGCGTGGCTGAAGATATAACGTTTGGTCGAATCAGCACTGGTGCCCAAAATGATTTAGAGCGTATTACAAAATTAGCATATGCTATGACTGCGGTATATGGCATGAACGATAAAGTTGGTAATGTATCGTTTCGTGATAGTTCAGGAGAATCACAATTCCAAAAGCCGTATTCTGATCAAACGGCCGAGTTGATTGATGATGAGGTGCGTATACTAATCTCGGCAGTGTATGCCCGAACTAAACAATTGTTGCTTGAGAAGCAGGAAGGTTTAATTAAAATTGCGGAGAAGCTTTTAGAAAAGGAAATTCTTTTCCAAAGTGATTTAGAAGAGATTCTAGGCAAGAGACCTTTTGAAAATCGTACTACGTATGATGAGTTTGTGAATGGTGGTGCTGATGGGGGAGGTGTTCCACAAACAGATTTGCCGATTGAACTTCCTGAAAAGAGTACCAACAACGATGCTCAATCTGAGACTACGAAAGAGGCATAAAAACAAATTGGTAATACCATTTTTTTAATAATATCAAGACTTTTCTATCTGTTGTGCATAGAAAAGTCTTGAACATTTTTAGCTTTGCCCAACCCTGAACGTTGCGGGTTCCACCTTTGATCATTAAAATGAACATTAGAAATACAACAGCAAAAGAACAAATGCTTAAGAAGATTCGCCAAGCATTGCTTCAAAAGCGAGATAATCCGCATGTTGACTTTGAAGATTCTGCTTTGTATAAAGATGAGTCGGAGCCGCTTGACGTTACTTTTGCAAGAGAGCTTACCGATATTGGTGGACACTTTATCTACTGCGAAGGAGAGATTGCGGTTATTGAGAATTTGATTTTACTTGCAGAAAAGCTGAAATTATCGAAGCCTTTTGCTTGGGAACCCGACATTCAGAATCTTTTAAACCAATATGGATTTCCTGTATACACGGGGGAGCATTTTTTTGAAGATGCAGATGCTGGAATTACTACTTGTGAGGCCTTGGTTGCACGCAACGGGAGCGTCATAGTATCCAATGGAAATGCATCTGGTCGTCGTTTAAGCATTTATCCTCCTGTGCACATCGTCATTGCGTATGCTTCCCAACTTGTAATGGACATACGACACGGATTGAGCAAAATGAAAGAAAAATACGGGACACAATGGCCGACAATGGTTTCCACTATTACCGGCCCGAGCAGAACTGCAGATATTGAAAAAATGTTGGTATTGGGTGCACATGGGCCCAAAGAATTGTACGTTTTTTTAATAGAAGATCGATTTTAAATTATGAATAACCTTTTAAACTACCTTTATTATACGCCAGTCGCGTCCGTTATATTTGTGTTAACGATCGGACTTAGTTTGTTTGTGTTCTCTAATGAGAGTTATTTTGGAAAGCTGATGCTTCACCCATATGGGATAAAACGAAATAAAGTTAAGCTATATACGATTATAACTAGCGGTTTGATCCATAAGGACGGAATGCATTTACTGTTCAATATGTTTACCTTTTATTACTTTGGGTTTGCCCTAGAAGGTATGTTTGTTCAGTTCAGCGGTCCGATAGGGCATTTCCTGTTTGCAGCGTTTTATGTTTTGACACTTATTCTAAGTGATATACCTACCATCATACGACACAAAGATAATCCTGGTTACTTTAGCTTAGGGGCTTCTGGCGCAATATGTGCAGTATTATTTAGTTTTATATTGTTTCAGCCCAAACAAATGTTGGGATTATTTATGATTATACCTATTCCGGCATATTTATTTGCGTTTCTATTTTTAGGCTATTGTATTTGGGCATCGAAACAATCAAGAGATAATATCAATCACGACGCCCATTTGTTTGGAGCCTTATCTGGTGTGATACTAACCATTTTACTTTACCCTTGGGCAATTAGTAATTTTATTGATCAATTTTGACATTTTTATTTTTTTAAATCTGACAAAAGGGCAGTTTACCCTTGCCGAGTTCGTTGGAATAGCTGTAACTAATTTCCCTTTTTCTTTTACTGTATCTGGTTGCAAATTAGGCGTCTGATATCAACCATGTTATTTTTTGAAGCCTACGGCAGTCTTCAGTGAAGTGGCAGTAGGGTATACGGATTAATTTTGTTTGGAAAGATTTTTGTTGTAATTCGATATATGGGGCTTTGCCCCGAAAAGTTTCTTATTTTTAAAACGATTAATAAGGTTAGTTGTTTAACATATAACCGATATATTAGAATTAACACTTAAAATAGAGGATCAGATGAACGAAAACGGTAAAGTAGTAGCAGCATTGCTAGCAGGTTTAGCCGCAGGCGCGGTTATAGGGTTGTTGTTTGCACCAGAAAAGGGATCAGAAACTAGAGATAAATTGAACGAGTCTTTAGCCGATTTGGGTGATGTTTTAAAAGAGCGTGCAGAAGAGCAGTTTGATCAACTGAGCGAGCTCAAAGAGAAGTTAATGTCGTTAGTCAAATCAAAAGCCGCACAGGCTGAAGCTGTCGTGGATGACGAGATTGTCGAACACGCTTAATAACCTAAAACGACGTGTATAATGTGTTGGTAGCCATCGTCGTTTGGTTTCATAGATAAATTTTTGGGGCTGCAGTTAAGTGTCTCCTTCAGTTCATATGATGAAGGGTTGTATAAATACAAGAAGAATTCGGGTCTATAAATTTTTAATGGCCATAATTTTTCTAGAAAGGTAATTATGGAAGAAGAAAAGTTTTCAATTAACGATACTATCAAGACCGGGAAGGACTATGTAGACACACAGATTAAGCTGTTGCGTTTAAGAGGTTTGTCAAAGGGGTCACGCATTTTTGGGTCATTGGCATTGGATATTATTAAATTAGTATTCACCTTGTTTATCGTGTTCTTTTGTTCATTAGCTTTAGGTTTTTTTTTAGGGGAGTTACTTGGAAGCAACGCGTTGGGCTTTTTGTTAACGGGGGTTATATTTTTCGTATTGGTGTTACTGATACGTTTTTTTGAGCCTAAGTTGGAATCGTTTTTTGTTGATCTAACGATCCGAAAGGTTACTAGTAAATGGGATGACGATGACGATGACGATGACGATGAGGAAGAGATAATTGAAAATGCTAAAGAAAGTGCACATGATGAATTCGCAGAAAATAAATAATATACAAGATTTGTCAGCTGAGATAGCCCGGTTAAAAGCTCGAAAACGGGAACAACAAAGGGCTTTGGATAACCAGTTAAGGTTATTTAAAGATAAAGTAGAGGCGCCGGTTCGATTTGTTAAAAACATGGTGTCTAACATTCCTGGTGCGGGGGCCGTAACCGGTGTGGTGAAGGGAATAAGCCGAGCTACGCAAGGGAAAGATGCAGATTGGTTGACAAATGTATTGCAAGTAGGTGCACCTTTAGTGTTGAATTCGACCATATTACGTCATTCAGGTTGGCTTAAAAAGCTATTGGTACTCTTTGCTTCGGAAACTGCGATTGGTCAAGTCAATCAAACGAATATCAGTGGTTTAGTACATAAAATAACCAGTTTTTTAAAACCCAAGAGAAAGAAAGACAAGAAAAAAGCAAAAGGCTCAATTACTCCAGAGATGATGGAAAAGGAGTTTGCTGAAAATGGATCTACCCCTATAAAGGAAACCTATTAGGTATCTGTATTTTTATTTAAAAAATCTTGATAAGCAAGACGGATCCCTTTTTCGAGGGACGTTTTTGCTTTCCAGCCCAAACGGCTTAGTTTGGAAATGTCCATTAGTTTTCTTGGTGTTCCGTCAGGTTTAGATTTGTCGAATTCAATAAGGCCATTGTAACCGATTATTTCGCTAATCAGACCGGCTAACTCTTTAATACTCAGGTCTTCTCCAACGCCTACATTTATAAATTGTTCTTCGTTATATTTTTCCATTAAAAATAAACAAGCTTCGCCTAAGTCGTCTGCGTAGAGAAACTCGCGCAATGGTGCCCCGGTACCCCAGATGACAACCTTTTCAGAGCCAGCAACCTTCGCTTCATGAAAGCGACGAATTAATGCTGGTAAAACATGCGAATTTTCAGGATGGTAATTGTCATTAAGGCCATACAGGTTCGTAGGCATTGCAGAAATGAAATTGCAGTCATATTGCGCACGGTATGCCTCGCACATCTTAATTCCAGCTATTTTAGCTATGGCGTATGGCTCATTGGTTGGTTCAAGAAGGCCCGTCAAAAGTGAGTTTTCCTGTAATGGTTGTGGAGCTAATTTTGGATATATACAGCTTGATCCCAAGAAGAGCAATTTTTTAACTCCGTGAACGTGGCTCTCATGGATTACATTTGTTTGAATTGCAATATTCTCGTATATAAAGTCGGCTCTGTATGTATTATTTGCAATAATTCCGCCGACTTTCGCCGCTGCAAGGAAGACATAATCAGGTTTATTCTCCTCAAAGAAGGCGCGAACTGCAGTCTGATCGCGAAGATCAACTTCACTGCTTGTACGTTTGATAACATTAGTGTATCCTTCCTTCTCTAGAGCCCGGACAATCGCCGACCCGACCATTCCTCGATGACCCGCAACGTATATTTTAGCTTCTTTTTCCACTTTAACCTATTGATTCCTGCAAATATAAGGTTATTTTTGCGGACAAAATATCAAAAAATGGGTAAGGATAAGCTTCGTAAATTTGCGGAAGTAGCGACATTTACTAATGTTTTGCAGTTAGATGCAGGTAAAGAGTACAAAGGCCGTTGGGCAGCAAGGTTTTTTAAAAATGATAACCCCGTTATTTTAGAGCTCGCTTGCGGTAAGGGTGAATATACGGTTAACCTTGCTAAGCTATATCCAACCAAAAATTTTATAGGTATTGATTACAAAGGTAACCGGATCTGGCGAGGAGCGAAAACAGCAATTGAAGAGTCTATCAACAATGTCGGATTTTTGAGAATACAGATTGAAACAATTCTTGAACAATTCGGGCCTGGCGAGATTGATGAAATATGGATAACGTTTCCAGATCCTCAACCACAAGATAGTAGGGAAAAGAAGCGGCTAACCAACCCGAAATTTTTAGCGCGTTACAATGAGGTACTGAAGGATGGCGGGCTCATGCATCTGAAAACGGATAACGATGATTTTTATGCTTATACGATCGATCAAATCGAAAATTTAGGCCTTACGAAAATAAAGGAAACCACAGATTTATATAATTCGGATCTCGTGGACGAGGTGCTTTCCATAAAAACGTATTATGAGCGCAAATATTTGCAACATAATAAGAATATTAATTATGTTCAATGGAAGTTTGGCGCTAAGTAGTCGTCCTTTTGGTTTAACAATTATCTGTTTTTAAAGGTATAATAATAATCTTTGATAATAAGGTCGATAAATTCTTCTGGCCGCATTTGAGGCTTAACTTCTAGCAACTCAACGAGGCGATTACTCAGCGCGAGAATAATATTGTAATCTTTTCGTTCGTACCCCTTGTTATAAATATCTTTTATATTGTTAACGTCTTTGTCCGTAAGACGTATTACTTGAGGGAAGGTAATGCTATATTCTTTGGTGATTTCGGCGAAGAGGGTTTGTTGTATCATGGTATTCTGTTTGATACTTATTACAGCAGTGTCTGCGGCGATATCACCAATTCGTTGAGCTTTTTTTGTGACGATGATGCTCGCGATCCCAATCGCGCCCATACCGAGGAAAACATCTATTATTGTACATATCCAGCGGATAAAATACTGATATAATGTCGCTCTAGTGCCATCAATTTTTACAACTTTTATTTTTGTAATCTTTTTTCCGACGGTTTGACCATTAAAAAATGTTTCCGTACAGAATGGGTAAAAGAATGCAGGGAGGCAGAGTAGACCGTACACGCCTGCCACTAACCATGAATCATCACGGAGAAAGAGCCCAAGTTTGGCTAAAAGTAAATAGATCAACAAAATATAGCAGAATATTAAAAAATAATCGATTGCGAATGCAACGATACGGGTGCCTAACGACGCAAGGTTGTACTCAAACTTAACATTTTGAGGGGTATTAATTGAGAGGGTATTCATTTTTTGGTCCATCAGTTCGTTTTCTGTTTTTGGATGATCAGTCGAGTTCTTTCAATGAATCTACATGCTAATATCGTGAAAAAAAAACTCGGTTTTAGTTTAAAATAACGATATGAATATTTCATATATTTGATCGGATAAGCAAAAAACTTAAATTATGAGAGAAGCCTCTTTTATTGATCGAAATAAAGAAAAGTGGATTCTAATAGAAAGTAATCTTCGAAATAAGATTAATGTGGCACCAGACATACTTGCTTCTAATTATATAGAATTGACTAATGACCTTGCTTATGCCCAAACATTTTATCCGGAATCTAAAACGAGGGTATACTTAAATGAGCTTGCGATTTTAGCGCACCAAGAGCTGTATCGGGATCAAAAGGCGTCAGGGAACCAAATAGGAAATTTTTTATGCAATGAAATCCCTAAGGCGATATGGACGATTCGCCGACCGCTGCTTTATTCGTTACTTATTTTTGGTTTTTCGATCGTTCTGGGATTCGTATCTGCGCATTATGATATGGATTTTGTTCGATTAATTTTGGGAGATTATTATGTGGACATGAGTCTGGAAAATATAGAAGCTGGAAATCCAGCGGGTGTATACCAGCAAGGGAATGCTTTAGGGGGATCACTAGCTATTACAATAAATAATGTCAGAGTTGCTTTTATGGCTTTCGTGTTTGGTGTTTTTTATAGCCTCGGAACAGGATTTATACTATTTAACAATGGTGTTATGGTAGGAGCATTCCATCACATGTTTTACGAACACGGGGTAATAGTTGAAGCGATGTCGGCTATTTGGATTCACGGGACAATAGAGCTATCGGTGATTGTTGTTGCCGGTGGCTGCGGCTTAGCGATTGGAAACAGTATTTTGTTTCCTGGCTCTTTTACTCGTTTAGAGTCATTTAAAAGCGCGATCAAAAATGCCAGTAAAGTATTGGTGAGTACTATACCTTTGTTTATTGTGGCGGGCTTTCTAGAAGGATTTATAACTAGGCATTACCAAGTGTCTTTAGGATTATGTTTGGCGATAATTTTGTTGTCGTTTACATTGGTAATTTATATTTATGTTTTACGACCTTTTCAATTAGCTAAAATCAACGGATGGAAATAAATTTTGAATTTCGTAAAGAGCGTAAACTTGGGGAGATTGTTCAAGACTTTGTTAATCTAGTACGTTTGATTTTTGAACATTTCGTTCGGACGATTCTAGGTTTAGCTGCCATTCCGCTCTGCCTAATATTGGTATTAGTTTATTTTGGAACCACGAAGATCAATCTAACAACTAGCGAGGGTTGGGAGGGGAATCGTGAAGTTATTTTGATCGCTATTTTGACCGCCTGTATTTTGGTGGTAGTAAGTTTGATATTTTATGGTTTGGCAATCGAATATTTCATACTCCTGAAAAACAAACGTAGTACAGCGTTTGGAACGAAAGATGTTTGGGATGGATTTAAACGGAATATTCGTAAATATTTCGTATTTC
>NZ_JABMCQ010000149.1 GCF_013179575.1 Sphingobacterium shayense
CAAGGAGGGTTGGATTTGTATGACGAGAAGAACGATAACTTCAGACATTTTTATTTTTTTGAGAATTTCCGGAAAGTACACGGAATTTCAGTACTTAAAATTCGAGAAGATCATCGTGGTAATATTTGGGTTGGAACGAACCGGGGTCTTTTTCTTCTTAAAAAAGAATCTAGAAAATGTATCAAATTAAGTTCGACGCCCGGGGTCTTAAGATCTGAAATCATCCATGAGATCTATGTCGATAACAAAAATATTCTCTGGGCAACTTCCGCACACGGAATCACTCGGCTAGAATATAAAAACGAACGACTTTCTATCCTCGCCTCCCCTTCTGCAATTGGAAATATTAAGGGACATGTACGAAGCATTATTGAAGATGACAAACACAATTTATGGTTTGGGTCTGAAACCAATGGGCTGTACGGCTTCTCTACTAAAACCAATACTTTACGGCATTTCGGAAGTAATGGGAAGCAGGGGCTTCTGCATCCGTCGATTCGTGAACTTATGATTACCACCGACAAGAAGCTTTTTATAGCCACGCAGAACGGAGTAAGTATTATGGATTTAGCTGACTTTAGTTTTACCAACGCACAGAACGATCCTGAAAACCCCAACAGTCTTAGTCAGAACTCTATTTATGCGCTCTTTGAAGATGACCAGCATTCTTTATGGATAGGAACTTATTTCGGTGGAGTAAATTTAGCTTATGGAATAAATACCAAATTTGAACGATTAACGATTAACTCTCCTACAAAAATTCCACATAATGTGATAAGGCCCATTGCGGAAGATCGTAATCACAATTTATGGTTTGGTACCGAAGGGGGTGGTGTCTTTCTTACTGAGCGGAATCTAAAAAAAATAACAGGGTTTTACAATCACAATCTCGGACTACTCCAATCGCGCTCCAACTTTGTCAAATCTATATTGATTGATCATGCCGATAGCGTTTGGATCGGCACAAGCGGCGGTGGTTTATATCACCTAAATCCGAATACCGGAAGGTACAGTCTGGCGATTATCCATAAGAACAAAGATTCACTGCGTAATGCCAATATCATGAGTTTGTACCAGGATTCGCAGGGTCGTTACTGGGTATTCGGAGAAGGGTATAACAAAATACTTATTCGTGAGGGAATGAACTTCCGCGATGTCACTCCTAAAAATATCAAAAACACGTTTTCTAAACAAATGACAGTCAAAATCGTCGAATCCATCGACGATCAATTGTGGATCTTAACATCCACTGATTTGTTCAAATTTAACCCGAAAAATGGCGAAATAAAAAGATTTTTAACCAAAATTGAACGGCCTATACATGCGTACAACTGTATGCTCGAAGATCACAAAGGTAGAATATGGATCGGCGTCGATTATGAAGGATTAATGCTTATTGATCCCAAATCAGACTCCTTGCTTCGCCGTTACACAAGCAAAGATGGATTAACGAGTGACAACATAGTTGGTTTGCTTGAAGACAGAAACAAAAGTTTGTGGATCACCACGACACGAGGACTATCGAGATTAACGAATGAAGGGAAAAGAATTCAAAATTACAGTTATCAAGATGGGCTTGCCGATGATGAATTTAACTATAACTCGACCTACCTCTCAAGTAATGGAACAGTATTTCTCGGTAGTTTAGGAGGAATAACATGGTTCAATCCCTCAAGTATAGAAGTAAACGATGAACAGCCTTCAGTCATCTTCACTGGTCTCAATCTATTTGGCAATCAACCCGTATCACCCACTAAAACACCAAAGATTCTTCCACTAAATATCACTAATCGCCCTCATCTAAATTTTAATAATTCGGAACGGGTATTTACTATTCAATTTGCTCTGAGCAACTATATCAAAGCAAAACAAAATAGATTTATGTATCGTTTGGAAGGACAGAATGCCCCCTGGAGTACTTTGGATAAAGCAGAAGTAAGCTTTTCCAATCTCGCACCGGGAACCTACGTTCTCGCAGTCAAAGGCTCCAATAGCGATGGTATTTGGTCTAAGCAAAGCAAGATAACCTTTACAATTGAACCGCCAGCTTACCTTTCTTGGTGGGCGTTATTGATCTATGTTTCCATATTGTGTTTATTACTATTCTTCATCGTTCGCTATCTGTTCCTTCGAGAGATTTTAGTTAAAGAAGAACAGCTTCATCAAACGAAACTTAATTTCTTTAGTATGATTTCTCATGAAATACGCTCACATCTATCACTTATAATAATCCCGATTGATAATGCATTAGAACAAGTAGACGATCAATATATTCGTTCGCAATTAACCAATGCTTCAAAAAACAGTAAGCGGCTTTTGCGATTATCATCTGAACTAATTGATTTTCGAAAAGTCGAAACAACTGTTTTGCCTCTGTCATGTTCAAAAAAGGACATCGCTATTTTTATCAATGACATACTAGAGTCGTTCAGGCTTGTATATCAAGAACAAGGGTTAACTATAGATTATACAGCCGATTTTAGCAGTTGTATAATCGACTTCGACTCTCTGCAATTGGAAAAAGTATTTTTTAACTTACTTAGTAACGCGGTAAAATACGGGACACACGGAGCAGTAATCCAAGTTGAAAGTAAGATTGAGAATGAACACCTGGTTTTCAGTCTAACTAACCAGGGAAAAGAAATACCAGGTGAATATCTTGAGAAGATTTTCGAAAACTTTTTTCAAGTAGATTTTTCTGATCGAGAACTTGGCTTCGGGATGGGATTAGCTTTGAGTAAACAGATTATGCGCATGCACTCAGGGGAAATCTATGCTGCAAGCAAAGCCGGTAAGACTACATTTACTATCGTGCTTCCTATTAAGCAGAGCGAATCTGGCGCACTTCCTTTGATTTATGATCAATCCTCGGACATCATTACACTTCAGGAAAATCCTGTAGAATTAAAAAGCTCCGGCATTTCAGAAGCGGCAACGGAAAAACCCGTCATTCTTATCATAGAAGACAATGCAGACCTGAGAAGTCTCCTTTGTGAACTACTCTCAAATAGCTATCAGATATTAACAGCCAATAACGGCGTAGATGGTGTTTTGACAGCACAAAAACACTTACCTAATCTTATCATTTCTGATGTCATGATGCCCATGAAGAATGGCATGGAGGTTTGCTCCGAGCTAAAAACAAATATGGCTACCAGTCATATACCGATCATTTTACTGACAGCAAAAACCAAAGAAAAGGATATATTAGAAGGGCTAAACCATCACGCAGACGTTTATCTAACCAAACCCTACAATAAACACATCTTGCATCTTCATATTCAAAATTTAATAAGAACACGCTACCTACTGCAACAAAAATACCGGCAAGAATATATCATAGAGCCTACAAAAAAGGTCGTCAATAGTGTCGATGAACAGTTTCTATCGAGACTTGTACGAGTTATTGAGGAAGGTATTGAATCCTCACAATATGGGGTCGATTTCTTAGCGTGCGAAGTGGGTATGAGCAGTTCAGTCCTTTATAAAAAGGTTAAATCATTAACTGGGATGACCGTAAACGAATTTTCGAAAAGCATTCGTTTAAAAAAAGCCGCGCAGATGTTAAGCGAGTCTAGCAACTCCGTCAACCATGTCGCGGGTTACGTAGGGTTTATGGATAGTAAATATTTTAGTAGAGAGTTCAAAAAGCAATTCGGCATGAGCCCGAGTCAGTATCCAAAGGTGAATGCTGTTTAACAAAGTGAGATAAGGCAGTTCCCGCAATGGAAACCACCTTATTCGAAGTTAATTCAACGTTTTAAGCCGACTCAGAGCTTCCAAATAATAGTAATCCGCGTAAGTTAAAGGTAGATCCACCTCACTATCATGAGGAAGACTCCCTGTCGAATGCATTAAAATAAATCCACCATTTTCTTTTGTAGAAGCAGTATATTGGGGACTTGACAAGGTCTTTAGCGACGATCTTGCAAAATCCAAAAACGTTTCGCTCACCTCTCCTGAAGTGAACGTCGATAACTCCACTAATGCAGACGCGGTTATCGCCGCTGCGGAGGCATCCCGCGGCTGCTCGGTTATATTTCTCGTACTAAAATCGACATCTGAGTGATACCCCTGTTCCCCGACATTAAAATCCCAAACGGGGATCTTATCCGCTGGTAAATTCGGATGGTTAATATAGTATTCAGCCGCCCGAGTCGCCGTTTTCAAATAATTTGGATCTTTAGTTTCTCTATACATCATTGTAAATCCATAGATTGCCCATGCTTGTCCTCGTGCCCAGGTAGATTCATCAGCATATCCTTGGTTTGTTTGTCGGTGTATCGCCTGCCCGGTGCTATCGTAATCTACTACATGAAAAGTACTGTAATCTTCTCTGAAATGATATTTCATCGTCTTATTTGCATGGTTAATGGCGACGTCTCTATATTTCGCATTCCCTGTTATATCCGACGCATAGCATAACATCTCCAAATTCATCATATTATCAATAATCACAGGGTATTTCCACATCGTCTTTCCGTCCCAAGAAAGTTTGTTGTTCCATGATTTAATTAACCCCACTTCCGGGTCGTAACGTTTAAGTGCGGTATTTGCCGAATGAATAACAATCTCTTTGTAGTTTTTCTCCTTCACGGGGTCGTCAACATATTTAATAGCGTTCCCATAAGAACAATACATTACAAATCCGATATCATGATGCTGATCTAAATTTTTAGCTGCCTCGAGCTTCTCCGTCCACCTTATAGCGGCAGCTTTAGTATCCGCATCTCTTGTTTGATTGTAAATAAGCCATAGTGAACCAGGAAAGAATCCTCCTGTCCAATCCCATTCATTAGTTCCTATCAAATTTCCGTTCGTATCAAGCGTCCTGGGAAATTTCTGAAGGGAATCTGCCTGTGTCGTTAGAAAACTATACTGTTTTTGCGAGGCAACGAAGATATTCTGGAGAGACGATTCAGGCGCATTACCGCAACCCGTCAATAGCCACACGATGCATAAACCCGTTAAAGGGATAATCAATTTTTTTATCATATTTTTAGTACTTTGTATCTATTTTATTTGAAACTTGTATGTTCCTTTATCCTTTATCTTCTTTGCCTCTAGCGAAATTCGGTATAACGCAGGTCCCCAAACACTACTCAAACGGCTATCATCTAGCTTTATTTCCTCGATCGAGACAGCAAAATCATTAGGGTTGAAAATAAAACTGTAGCTCCCATCATTCAAACTGATCGTTCCGTTAACACCAATGCTCGGTCTCTCAGCTACCAGAAAATGAACGATGTTCGCCTTACTAGCACCCTGTATCTCAAACTGATCATTAATTGTAAGCGCATCCTTGTTAAGAACATAGGACCGCGTCCATTTTTTTACAGATGCCTCGGCGGGGTAGGCTCCAGCAATATTCAAACTGAAAGTGTTTTTAGCTTCGTTAAACACCACTTCGCTGGCTTTGTATTGCCTCCCGTACGACTGATCAACACCATTAATCTGAGGAAGACTATGGTATCCACTTTGCATTGTCCATATATCATAGCGCTCGCTACTAAAAGTCTTTTTATTATAAGTACCAACTCCTGCATCAACAAATAGCGGCTTTTGATCTTTAAAGTATATGAATGTCCCGACATCGTTATGGTTGTGACTTTCATTATTATATCCCCCCTTAGCCGCGAAAAAAGCGTTACCCTGCTTGAGGTACAAAAACTCTGTTTGATTGTACCATTTAGACGAACCCGATGGCAAGGCGGGTTTTGTGCTCGCCATTTGGGGTACATTCGTTAGGTATTCTAATCCACGGAAAATATCCCGATTGACCGTAAAACCTGTATTTTTCTTTTCGCTGAGATACTTACCGAATTGCATCATCTGCTCACTGTTTACGGCTTTCCCGTAACGAAAAATCAACGAAGGGTCTCCTCCCCCCTTTGCCGAAGCGTCAGCGAAGTTCACCACCCAGTGGTCGCCGCCAATATAAGACTCGCCGATATATTCGCCCATATCGCGCACCATCTGATTATCAAAAATTGATATTTTATTTTCTGTAGCAAGAGAAAGTAGCTTGAGATAATCGTATAACTTACCTGCGGCATGCCCCCAGTATGAGGGCCCTTCTTCACAAGCACCATCTTGTTTAACGTAGTTTAAAAATTTATCAACCGATCGCATGCTTTTAAAAACACCTTTCCTTCTCCGCTCAGTGTTGTCTTCAATAAGTAAGATCGTCGTTAATACGTTAAAATTACACCAAGGGTTCCAATTATTTACAAGTTGGTTTTCGTTCAGTTTAAAGCCTAACCACCACATATCATTCCGTTGCAAATAGGGTTCAATAATCCGTTTTTGAAGATGCAATTTTAGCCGGTTGCTTATTTCCGGATTTACTTTATCCATCTGAGGTTTAAAGTAATAATGTATCCACGACAACATGGATCCTAAATCACCGGCCATCAGATCGATCACTTCCGTATCCGACTGTGGCAAAGTCCGCTTGGAAGACTGGAATGCAGGAACATGAGCAGAAAGGGACCAAGTACTCATCTCTGTGAAATACCAGACGCCATTAATGATCTGATCGAGATAGCGTCCTTTGCCCTCGGCAAGCTCCGCAAAAAACAGAGAGCTGAGCGCGTTGGCATTCGCATTAATAGGTTTCTCCATAATTACTCGAGAACCGTTCCGCTCATAAGCTAAATAGTCCGTAGCCTTTACGACTTGCCATTGATAGTTAAGACCTTTCTCTCCTTCTTGGATAATTTGGTCATAAACAGGGGCAAACAACTTATTCCAGCCACTTCGATCCGCATATTGCGGAAATGGCACCCACCGGTTGTCAGAAACCAAGGTGTTTGAAAGCTCTTCCATTTTGTAATTTCCGGTCAATAGATTACGCTCTTGCTGGCAAAAAGCCGAGCCACTAAATAATAGGCAAAGTATGCCTAGGAATGTCGATAATTCTCGTTTCATGATTACCATCCCGCATTTTGTGTTAGATTCGAATTCATTTCACGTTCCTGTCCCGGAACCGGCCACAACCGATGCCTCGCTTGGTAACCCCGAGTTACTAAATTATCCCCTACGATACTTTTTTCAATATAGCCCGATGACACCTCATCTAGAGCCTCCCACCGTTTTAGATCAAAGTACCGTAGCCCCTCGCCAGCAAGTTCTACGCTACGCTCGTGTCTTATACGCCTCTGCATTTCAGTTTTATTCGTCACCGACAAGAATGATGGACCACTGTTCAGTCCTGGCATTGTCGAACGCATACGAACCTTGTTTAATTCAGCGATCGCTTTATCAAGTTGACCGGTCTCATTGTAAGCTTCGGAAAGCATAAGCAGAACATCCGCAAGACGAATTAGAGGAAAGTTAATCGGTGTATCTGCTCTATTGGTTAATGCGCCATTCATATCGCCCTCAGGAACAAATTTACGCCAGAGGTACGTTAACCATCCTCTATTGTTACGAATTTGACCAAAATTCTCGTTTACACCTGTTGCCAATACAAATTGCATAGAGCGTTCAGCATTCGCATTCCATCCTAGATAAAAGGAATAAGGTACTATTATACTCTGATTCATTCTTGGGTCACGTCCTTGATATATTTGTCTGATTTTCGCAGTATCCGGAACGTGTGTCAATGTTCCCGCATTTTGAGTAGCCATTAACGCCTCTTTTTTCACCGCATTGTCCTGGTTGAAATTTGGATAATGTTTGTTCCAATCAAATGGCGATCCGTCGATATTTTCATAGCTATCAGCTAAGCGCGTGCTCGGCATAACACTGTTCCAACAGCTACCAAATGTCGAGCGGGTGCCAAGGTAAAATGCTAAAGGCATACCATTAGGAAATCCGGTACCACCTAAATTCTGAATAGCGAAGATCATTTCAGGCTGTTGATCACCTTCCATCGTGAATAACGATGCATAATCCTCGGCAAGTACATATCCGTAATTGTTTCCCTTGTTGTACACAATTTCCTCAAAATCGGCAATTGCATCTGTCCATTTCTTCTGATAAAGATTAACCTTCCCCCGCAATGCAAATGCCGCACCTTTGGTTACTCTCCCGTAATGCTTCACCTCATAGCTTACTGGTAGATTTGCCGTCGCGAAATCTAAATCAGCATGGATAAATGCATAAAGTTCTTCCTGCGTAGCACGCGGATTATTTAGGGAGGAAAATTCGACATTCAAGTCAACAGATTCATCATATATAGGAAGGTCTCCGAAAAGGTTAGTAAGTTGGAAATACATTAATCCCCGAAGGAAACGCAGCTCCCCAAGAAATACATTTTTGACCCCTTCATCAAGGTCCATCTTTTGAATCTGGCTAATTGCGTGATTAGATCGTTGAATCAGATCATACCCCGATTGCCACCGGCTAACTACTAGAGATGTTCTATCTGTAAACGTTCCGGCAATAATATCTCCAAGTCCCGCACCATCATATCCTAGACCGATATCCGTAAGTCCGTCATAATTGAACTGCAATCCAAATGTATTATCATTCTGTAAATCGCTGTAAACACCAAGCACACCTGCCAGCGCTTGATCTTCATTCTGCCAAAAAGTAGGAGCGCTTACCTGACTGTAAGGCTCTGTATCTAGCTTGTAACAAGACGCTAGTCCGAGTATAGTGGCTAAACATAAAAATAGTGATATTCTTTTCATCGTTTGTTATCTTTAGGTGGTCAGTATTTAAAAGGTAAGGCTTAAGCCAAATACGGCTTGTTTCATCGTAGGATAATTTGTACCGCTTACTTCTGGGTCGAAGCCAACGTAGCTGGTAAAGGTCCAGTAGTTCTCGAGCGACCCGAAGATACGCAAGTTCTGAACAGCTATTCGTTGGGTTAGCGAGTTTGGAATCGTATAGCCTAACTGAATATTTTTCACACGGAGAAAAGCTTTATTTTGCAACCAGAAATCACTGTTGCGGATATTCATCGTGTTTGTGTAAGGTAGTAACCTCGGAAAACGCGCATCTGTCTTCCCCTCTACCCATCTATTGTCTGCAATCTCCTGATTAATCTGATATCCCCAACGGACGGTAGGTGAATAATAGCCATCTTGATAGAACACCTTATTCCCAGCGTTCCCTTGAACTAGAACTGAAAAATCAAATCCTTTATAGTCGAATCCTACGTTTAAACCGTATGTGATGCGAGGCGCAGTTCCATGACCTATCGCAACGCGATCGTCATCGTTGATAAGTCCATCCCCATTTGCGTCCTTATAGAGCAAATCTCCTTTACTTGGTGTCCCGTAGGAAGCAAAAGGGTTGAGTTTCTCCCCTGATTCAGGATCTATTGGGGCATTGTCTTTCATCTGTTGTACGAGTGCTAAATCAGCATCAGTTTGTATAATTCTGTCCGTTAACAACAAGTACTGCGTGTTGATAGCATAGCCTTCTTGTAGGAGGTTTGTTCCTGATATTGATTGATCATCTCCCTTGAATTTCGTCACTTTGTTATCAATGAAAGTTACGTTCCCTCCAATATTAAACTTAAAATCTTCTCCAATCTTATCACGGTAATTTAAGCTAAACTCTACGCCATTGTTTCGTACAGTAGCCGCGTTAGTCCTTGGTATTGAAGCATTACCTACAACCAAAGGTGCAGGAAGATTAATTAAAATATTCTTTGTATTCTTATTAAACACATCGATAGAACCGGTTAACTTATAATCTAAAAGATCAAAGTCCAAACCAAAGTTCAAAATATTAGTACTCTCCCATGTCAATAGGCTGTTGCTGAGCACCGTCTGGGCGAAACCAACAAATAGTTGGTTATTCAAGACATAGTTGCTCGCGTTGTAAAGCGTCTGGTATTCATAATTGTTTATTCCACTGTTGTAGCGGAATGCTCCATCTACTGTACCGTTGTTACCTAATGAACCGTACGATGTCCGGAATTTTAATGTCGGCATCCAAGAAACGTTATAAAAGTCTTCCTCGGATATTTTCCACCCGAAGGATGCCGAAGGAAACGTTCCCCAGCGGCTTTTTCCAGCCATAAAACGAGACGACCCGTCAGTACGAACATTCAATTCCAACAGGTACTTATCGTCCCACGACAAGTTTGCCCGACCAAAAAACGATCGCATCGTCCAATCGGTGCGATCCCCTGAGGCGGAAGCGTCCATCGTTGCAGCGTTAAGGACGCTAAGCGAGGGATCGATAAGATCGAGCTTAGAAGCTGCAAACCAGCCGTCGTTTAAATATTCCTGACTCGCTCCTGCCATCACCTCATATCGAAACCTGCCATCTGCTGCATCGTTTTTGTAGCGCGCAACACCATCCATATAGTACCGATAGGTTCGTACCGACTCATTGGTCACAGATGTACGTCCAGTTCCAGCGGATGCGATACTCTCTGTCAGAAAGTTCCATCGGTCTAGGAAGACCGGTTGCGAGTATATAAAATCATCATTATAGGTATAGCTATACGAGCCTTCCAAGCTAAGCCCTTTTGTTGGGCTCACTTTTGCAAAAAATCGAGACACCAGTTGATTTTTGTTGATATTCCCTTTTCGAATGTTCAGACGATGTAACACATTGTTTGATTGTGGGTCGTCTTCTGGATTGTTTGCAGATCCATATCGACCATCGGGAGATCGCAATACCATTCCGGGCGTGCTCGCCGCTGCATAAGTAAACACATCTCCGATGATATTTGTTCCTATATCTGTTTTTGAAACTAATCCGCTCACATTCGCCCCCACCGTTAGCCACGGTTTAAGATCGGCTTCCAAATTAACACGCGCTGTATGACGTTTATAATTTGCTTTTTCAATAACGCCAGGATTGTCAAGTAATCCATAGGAGCCGAAAAATTTAATTTTATCAGACCCGCCAGTGAACGAAATATTATGGTTCTGGCTTATTTTTTTCTGAAACACCTCTTCTACCCAATCTGTATTCGGGTATTTCAATGGATCTCCATTCTGGTTTGCCCTCCAAAGATCAATATTCCCTTGAGAGAAAATTGGCGTAGCATTGGGATCACCATTTTGATACCCTTCATTTACCAGCTCCATGTAATCGGCGTAATTGGACACCATACCGAAAACATTGGACGGCTGCTGTGTGGAAAAATAATTACTGTAGCTAAGTTTAAAGTCTCCCGTCTTTCCTCTCTTAGTCGTTATTAAGATTACCCCATTTGCTGCCCTCGATCCATATATGGAGGCCGATGCAGCATCTTTCAAAACAGATATGCTTTCCACGTCCTG
>NZ_JABMCQ010000015.1 GCF_013179575.1 Sphingobacterium shayense
CAACTTAATTCTTCTGTGGTAGTTGGCAACTATAGCCTCGGCGTGTCATTGCTACCAACATTTAGTGTTAAAGCTAACACGTCAAGTTTTTTGAAAAGTACCGGTGAAACAATTCCGCTTAACCGGATAAATATACGCCTTCTGTCGATCAACGGCCTACAACTATTGGGTATTCATACAGAAGTACCATTAACAACTGCGGCCCAACCTATTTATGTTGGCGTGTTGGGGGCGAACCTTGCATCAGGTCCAATTGTAGCAAACGTCCGGATCCCTACTTCCGGTTTCATCTGGAAACAAGGGCTGTATGTATCAAATGTTAGCTTTTCGGTCGGAGGGGTACTTATCCCGGGATCCATCGCCCCTTCTTCTCAGGCGCTCAATATTCAAATACCGGGATTTATTAGCGTGCAGCCCACCTTAGCTAAAGCAAGTTTAGTAATTGACGATTTAAATTATTATAGATCTGCCGGCGTTATTTCTGTAAACCAAATTATACCTGTTAGCACGACAGTTCCCTACGTTCCAAGTATAAGGGCGGAAGGTTCTCAATTTAATTTTAGTACATCGCTTCCGTATAATAGCTTGCCATTGTCTCCCGTTTCGGCTATTACCGTGGGGCTAACGTCTGTTTCCACAGGAACTCCTGTATCGCTGTCTACGAGCGATCAAGCGCTAACCACTCCTTCTGGTATTGCCCTTACGAGCAACAATCAGGTGCTAACGAATACCTATAGTATTAACGCAGTCCAGCTTACGAATAGTTTTTTGCAAGCTGGAACATATTTTCTTCCAGTTACCTATAGTTATAACGAATCAGTCGTTGGAAGTCCCGCCGGGGTTCCACAAGCGCAGGCAACTAGCGGCTTAGAAGTTCTTGTCAGCGACCTTGCCGAAATCGTAGCTAGTCAGCAGGTAATAAACCTAGATTTCAATACTGCTTTAGACTACGTTAATGGCGTCTCTGTTGATATTCCGACACATCTACGCGTTAGTAAAACAACCCCATATAATTTAACTGTTCGGTCGACCTCATCAGCCTTCAATTCCTTAGATAATAATATTCCATTGAGCGTTCTGCGAATCGGCCCGTCTGTCGCCCAAACAGATATGAATACAGTAACGCTCTCGGGTACCGCCCAACCCCTCATTGATAATGCAAATCCCGTGATTGATCGAAGCTTTGGCGTGCGCTTTAGTATTCCAGCTAGTCAGGCGGAGAAGCTTCTTGGTAAGCCTTCGGGAAACTATTCTGCAGATATTATTTTTAGTATAGTGGCACCTTAGAAGCGTTTAATTCCTATTTTTCGCCGCTCATCCTTATAAATAAAATCAGGAAGTTGAATGCTTTTTTGTTCACCTATATAAATACGTAAAGATGGATTCTTAATGGAAAAAGACATACCTCCGCTAGAAATAGAGAACGTATAGTTACCTTTGGGTAAGTAAAAGGTATAATTGCCATCTGCATCGCTTAAAGTTTGATATTCTCTATCGTGTCTGTCTACTGCGTTGATTCGTATGCCGGCAAGCGCCGGAGTTGTTTTATTATATTTATTGACAGCAACCGTTATGCGGCCATTGACCTTCTTTGTCTTGATAAGGGGTAGTTCTAATGTTCTATTTTTGGTTATAACGATATCAACAGGGCCTTGAGATACCCAGCCTTGGTTGTTTTGGATTTGGATGGAGTGCTTTCCGCCGTTGATGTTTAGAAATTTAACGTTCCCTCTACTATCAGTAACTGCACCTTGGCTACCTATCTTTACCAATACCCCTTCTGCAGGAAGTTCATCGTCTTCTTTTTCCTTGTTATTATTGACGTCTCCGTAGAGGGTTAATTGTAATTTATATCCTTTTTGTTTTCCTTTGCGTCCAAAGTGTTTCTCAATGCCTATCCGGATTTGGCGGTTATCAAATCTATAATTTGGAACGGGAGAAGAGCCTATCTGTTCTGAATTGTAGGTGTTATAGAAGTCGCTCGCTTTGATAACTGTGTAGTAGATTTGTCCGGTTAGATTCCAGTTGTTTTTAAGTTGCCAGCGAAGGTCTGCGTTTAAGGAGAAGTTGTTGGATTCGGAAAATCCATAGTGGCTATACATTGCGGCGGTTTGCGCTTGCAGTTTTCCGCCGAAAGCATAGAAATGTACATTGGGTCCGAATGTATAAATGCTATAGTCGGTCGCACGCGATATAGAGAATAGATCGCTTAAATAATAAGGTTTTAGTTGTATGAATGTACTAAATCCAAACCGTTGATAAGTGTAGTTCCCGGTTAGTCTTAGGGAATGGAACGCTGTATTTTCTTGGTCAGAAAGATGCAGGGAAGTGTAGCCATAATCGGTAAGCATTGAAAACCGGTGGCCTTTCGAAAAGAAATTGACATTCGCTGCGAGCCTCGCTGAACGGGAATGGGCAAGGGTAGGCGAAATAGTCTGACGAAACCAATTTTGATAGTTGGCAGTTTGTGCCATATAGTAGGGGCGGAGTTCCAGCTGTAGTTGTTTCAAGCCTAACAGGTATCCGATTTCGTAAATCTGAATGCGATTACTGTTGCTAGAGTAGAAGTTCGTATATCCATTTCGATAGGCAGGCTTATTGTCCATGTAACTTATTCTTGCTGTCAAGCGGTTTTTGTTTTCTAGGATCCTACTGATACGGGTGTCACTTTGGGAGAGCCCCCGACGGAGTCCCGAATAATAGGGGGAGCTGTAATAGTTTATGCTTGTTAGCTGGTAATTGCCGAACATATAATCGTAGTTTGCACCGATGGAACCACCGAGCTTGGTTTCGCTTAACTGTGAACGCTCTGAGCTAAGGCCGCCTTCGAGTACGAGCTCTCGGTTTTTCTCGAGTAGTAATCTTTTTTTTACGTTAGCTAAATCACTTTTTACACCTCTGAACGCCTCATTTCGATGAAGAAAAGTGATGCTTTTGCGCTCGTTGTATCGGGGACCCTCAGCATATCTTGCACCGAACGTTTCGCCGCCGTCAAGGAAATTAAACATCTCACTAAAAAGCATATATCTATTATCTACAGCATAGAGACTAATTGAACGCTCAGAATCAAATTTATAGCTTGCTTTTATCCCTCTACCATTTACAGATTGATCCAGATTTTCATAGATATTCCCAAGTTTAATACCCCAGTCTTTGCTCTGGTAATCTATATAAGAATCGTAGATGTTGAATCCGTTCTGTTGTTGGTAATAGTCTACAGTCATCCGGTAATCGAGTGTCCCTGCTTTGTGTACATCGATACCTCCATTCCCTTGTAGCTGGTATATCTGTGAATAGTTGCCCATATCGATGTACCGCATAGCGATGGAGTTTCGAAGCGGGAGATTTTGCAACGCGGTATTCGAACCAAATCTCTTTACACTCCCAGGACTTATAATACGCATCGAGCTGCTTGCAAGAACTTTTCCGGTGGAACCCAGTGCTTGTACGCGTAAATCAAAATCAGCGTCAACACGGGATACGGTGGAACTTGCCGTATAAGTGAGGAGGGTTTGCCCACCTGCAGGAAGCGTTAAGGGTAAAGATTCCCCAATGATCTCGAAGCCTGGCGGAAAACCGGAGAAGGAGGGTTGGATGGTCTGTGGGACAAGGCCAGTGTTTAGCAGCCGCAATAAAAGTTGTAACTGACCGGTCGCGGGATCAATATAATATTCCTGTTGCGCTGGTTTTATTGTTATCGGGCGCGCGTTTTGTAGTTTGGTGTAAAAGGTTTGTTCCGGTTGTATACTTATCTTAGGATCTTCTGAATCAAGGTGAATTGTGAAACGCTGAGTGACAGTAGTTACCGTTTGTCTGTTTGCCACATATTTTAAGGGGAAGGTTTTTGTTTCTGTTGCTTGAAGTATAATTTTTAGGGGTAGACTAATTATACCGCTGAGCGCCGTAGTGTTCTTTGCAGATGCCAATAGCACAATTTGTTTTTGTGTATGATTAGATATGGTTATTTTGTTGGAGAATGTTTGGGGACCCGATAAGGGAATCGAATCCATGGCGAAATGATAGGAAACGTCATAACGCTGCTGGCCAATTCCATTAGTAACGAAAGTGAGTGTCCAGAAGCAGGTTAATAAGAATGGCCAAAGGTATTGGTTTCTCAAATCGTTCATATCTTGGCAAAGATCATTGTAATGACAGTAATATTGAAATAAAGTAGGTCACATGCTTATGTTACTAATTTCTATTTTATACGGCTAATTGTGCTATTAGCTCGCCTTTGCTGTTGATATTGAGTTTTCTGTATACCCGCTTAACGTATATCCGTACAGTGTCTAAAGAGAGCTCGTAGCGATGAGCAATCATTTTGTAACTCATCCCTTCCACTATGCCGTTCGCTACCTGCATTTCTCTTGTCGTCAGCAGATCTTCGTATTTCTTGCTTTCTCTTAATTGGTTTATAAGAGCTCTTGAGATTTTGGGGCTGACATAGGATCCTCCCTGATGAATCGTTACTATCGCGTCTGTTAACAGGGGCATACAGGTTTGTTTGCATAGGTAACTGATAGCACCGTTGCGGAAGGATTTGCGGACCGTGGCAATGTCTTGAATTTTCGTAGCCACGATAACGTCAATATTTGGATATATTCTCTTAATCTGCTCAACGGTTCGGAAGTCTTGCTGTTCGATATCGAGAATCAAAAGATCTGGAAGTGGTGGTCGTTGTATTTTCGACGGGCTTAATTTCTCACTCTCAAAAAGTATGTCGATAGTAAGGTTCTTGTTTTCGGTATTATATTCGCTCACTAAGCGATTAATATCTTTACGCGCATGCTCGTCGATATCAATAATTCCGATTTTAATTGTTTCATTCATAGTGTCATGGTCAGCGCAAGCAAGATTTTACAGATTTTTTTGTAGTCATATGATATACTAACAGCAATAGTTAGTATTTGTTCCTTAATTCGAAATGGAGTGTCGCTTAAGGGATTTCAACTTTATTTATCAGCATTGTTGAACCCTACGAGCAAGTTGCTGAAAAATGTTTATTAAAGCAAATTAGAACGGTTATTTGCTTTCCTATATTGGTATTTTTATAACGATAATATAATCCTACTGTTTCTAGACTATCAATTTTGACGATCAAATAGAAGGACGCACCATATAATTAGTCTCCCAATCAAGATAACTGCAAGCGGATATAGGAAGAACCATCGAAATGACCAGTATTGCCGTTTGCTCATTCCTCTAAAAAACCTCATTCGTTTCATAGCAGTAAAACAACGTATGATGTCATTCGTTTGACTACCGTTCGATTTCCTTCCAATTCAGGAAAATCTAATACTTTTTACTTTCGTAACCGAGACAAATGGGGGCATTATCTTATTGTATTTTATTTTTCCGAAAAGTGTCTATCAATTTAAAAATTAATACATAAATCCAAAAAGCCAAACTGGAATTACATTTCCAAAGCCTATCTCAACTCCGTCTTTGGCTACGTAGGCGTTTTTTGTATTTGCTATTTGCTTTTTACTTTTATTTTTTCCTCCAATTTCAAAGGTGTAGGTTTTATCAATTATGAAATCTGCTGTTTCTGAAAGATTTATTTCATGTAATCCTTTGAATTGATTTAAGAAAAACGTCTCACGAACATTTCCTATGTTCGTATTGTCTTTTGCTAGGGAATACATTAGGTTGCTATTGTTCAAATACAATTTTTCTGGTTTGGTCAACACTCCAATACCCGAAGTGTCTTTATAGAGTTCACTGACAAGTCCGGCTCGTTCGAGAATTTTTATGCTTTGCACCAGCAAATTTCGAGATACCCCTATTTTCTCGCTCAATTTGGTGATATTGGGTGTGAACGGTGCGCTCGAAGCGACCGTGATGAGCAATTTTTTCAATTTGATCAATGTGTCGTATTGTAGATCTTCTACGGCGTTGATATCTATTTCGATGATGAGATTAATAGTGTTTTGCAATTTCTGGATATAATGAGCTTCATTTTCTTTGTAGTATGGATAAGCTCCTATTTTTAGGTATTTTTCGAATAATGGTAAAGGTTTTATTTCTGTCAGAATTTTTGTTGCGATGGTATTGTGATTTTTTAAAATTTCGGTCAGTGTGTAAGAGGAAAATGTTTCATTGGTTTCAAAAGTAATAAACTCTCTAAAGGACATTTCTTTGAGATAGTACGAGACTGCTCTTCGGCTTAAATCTGATTCGGATTTATATATTTCGAGCATAGAGGACGAAGTGAAAATAACAGCAAGCTCAGGGAAATTGTCGTAAATCAGTTTTATCTCTCTTGACCAGTTGGGGTATTTATGGACTTCATCGAGTAGTAGATGCGTTCCTCCGAACTGAGTAAATTGTTTCGCCAAATCATAAAGTTTATTTTCAAAAAAGTAAATATGATCGAGACTTATGTACAATGTTGATTGTAATGGTAAGTTCAGTTTTGCTAGCTGCAAAAGTAAAGTCGTTTTTCCAGCACCTCTTGCGCCTTTTATCACAATAAGGCGATTATTTAAGTCGATTTTATCAATAAGATAACGTTGTATATTTAACGATACACGGGTTATTTTTATTTGAAACTCTAGTAATAATTCTTCCATATTGCTTTCTTTATAAAGCAAATATACTATTTTTTGTTAACTATAGAAAGCAATTTTATATAACTATTGCTTTGTGAGAAAAGCAATAGTCGACCAATTTGTGTGCTGTCGGAACGATTTTTTATCGATTTTAGGGCTTTTTCAAGAAACTTAAATTTTGATGCAACAGAACTCAAATTATTTTTGCAAATTTAAGATCGAAACCTAAACACGTATAACAACAGTCACATGAATAAAACTCTATTGTCGATCCCTGTTGCACTGCTCCTTTTTGCAGCGATTTTTAGTTCTTGCCAAAAGACGCGGTCAGGAACACCCCGGATCCTTGTTTATAGTAATGATAGTACTTTTTCGGATGCGAGACAGTCTGCTTTTGTATCTCTAGAAAAGTTAGGGCAACAGCACGATTTCCTTGTAGATACAACCTCCGATGCAGCACTTTTTGTTGAAGACTCCTTAATGAATTATTCGGCTGTTGTCTTTTTGAATACCCTTGGAGATGCCTTAAACAATTATCAAGAAGCCGATTTCCAGCGCTATATAAATGCCGGGGGAGGATTTGTCGGAGTACATTCAGCTGCAAATACAGAAATAGACTGGGGATGGTACGGAAGACTCGTGGGCGGTTATTTCTCTGATGTATCAACTGATGCGAAAGAAGGTAGTATTGTTGTTGTAGACAAAAAGCACGCAGCTAGTGAAACGATTCCGGAAGGGTGGAGAATAAAGGATGAGTGGTATGTTTTTAAAGAGTTCTATGATAAGGTGAATGTGTTGTTAACTGTGGAGACTGACGTTTTTGCGCCTCAGGTTGACAAGGCGCCCGTATCGTGGTATCACGATTATGATGGCGGAAGGTCATTCTATACCAGCATAGGAGGTCAAGCCTCGAATTATTCAGACCCTACTTTTTTAGAGCATCTGCTTGGCGGTATTAAATACGCAATTGGAAATAATCCGGAGCTGGACTATAGTAAAGCGACCACACTTCGCGTTCCTGCCGCTGAAGGATTTCAAAAGGTCTCTATGGCCGAGGGAGAATTTTATGAGCCAACCGAAATGGCTATTCTTCCCAATTTAGATATACTTATTGCGCAACGCCGCGGTGAATTGATATTATTCAACAAGGAGTCAAACTCGGTTAACCAAGTCGGTTTATTAGATGTTTATCACGAGACTCAGGTTCCAAATGTAAACGCTGAGGAGGGGTTTATGGGTCTAACTATCGATCCCGATTTCGCCAATAACAACTATATTTATACGTTCTATAGTCCGAAGGACACCTCTGTGAATAGGCTTTCACGCTTCGTTTTTAAAAATAACAAGCTTGACATGTCTTCCGAGAAAATTATATTGCAGTTTTACTCGCAGCGCGATATATGCTGCCACACAGGAGGATCGTTAGCTTTCGGCAAAGACAATATTTTGTTTCTTTCCACAGGCGACAATTCGACGCCATTTGATGAACCGGGTGAAAAGTACGTTAGCAAAGGATATTCGCCGCGAGATTTAAGACCAGGTCATGAACAGTACGATGTGTCGCGTAGCTCGGCCAACACAAACGATTTACGTGGCAAAGTCTTGCGTATTAAGATTAATGCTGACGGTTCCTATGATATTCCAGAAGGTAACTTGTTTGCTCCAGGAACGGAAAAAACGAAGCCAGAAATCTACGCAATGGGTATGCGCAATCCGTATCGGATTTCTATAGATAAGAAAACCGGATACTTGTATTGGGGAGATGTAGGCCCCGACGCCAGTGAGGATGGTGAAAAAAGGGGGCCTAGGGGATATGATGAGGTGAATCAAGCACGTACCGCGGGATTTTTTGGCTGGCCATTTTTTATTGGCAACAATTATTCATATTATGAATTCAATTATGGCACTGGAGAGAGTGGCTCAACTTATGATCCTCAAAAGCCGGTTAACAATTCTCCGAATAATACTGGGCTTACGGAGCTTCCTTCGGCCAGACCGGCGTTCATTTGGTATCCTTATGCCGCTTCACCCGACTTCCCTCAGGTCGCGTCTGGTGGACGAAACGCGATGGCGGGACCAGTATATTATACAGAGCTTTACCCGAGCGAATCGCGTTATCCCGATTATTATGACGGAAAGTTAATCATCTATGACTGGATTCGAGGATGGGTAAAAGCGGTCTCAATGCTACCTAATGGAGACTTCAACAAGATGGAGCCGTTTATCCCGCAGATCAAATTTAATTCTCCAATTGATATGGAGGTAGGACCAGATGGGAAAATATATGTTCTGGAATATGGTAGTGGCTGGTTTAGTAAGAATGAAGATTCGGGACTTGCCCGAATAGACTATTCAGCGAATCCTGCAGCAAAGGTGAGCGCAGGGGCTGCTGGGGCGCAGGCAGGAAACACCACGATGGGTCATCAACAACCTGTAATGGCCAAGGGCGAAAGCTTGATAGCTGCTTCCGATTGTAAATCCTGCCATTCGGTGGACAAAAAATCGGTCGGTCCTACGTATAAAGCTGTTGCGGAGCGTTACCGTGATAATAAAGACGCCTCAGATTTATTGACAAAGAAAATTATGAATGGCGGAAGCGGAAACTGGGGTGAAGTGGCCATGGCGGCTCACCCTGGATTAGAGGAAAGCGATGTAAAAGAAATGGTTTCATGGATACTGTCTCTATAAGAGCTGTGTTCTAGAACATTAAAGTAAAATAAAAAACTCCTTCAGAAAAGTGTTGATGTCAACAAAAACTCGTACGAATAAATGTTAAATATTACATAAACTCGTACGAGTTTATGTGATATGAGACGACAAGCATTAGCATATTTACAGGAATGGAAAGTAGGTAAAAGCCGAAAACCTTTGCTGATCTGGGGGGCTAGACAAGTCGGCAAGACGTGGGTAATGAAGGAATTTGGTAATAGTAATTACGAGCGCGTTGCATACGTCAACTTGGAAAGCAATCCCCTTGTTCGGGACTTATTTCTTGTCGATTTTGACACTGCGCGTATTATAGCCGGTATTCAGATTTCAACTGGAGTTATTATTGACCCAAAGAATACATTAATCATCATAGATGAAATACAAGAGTCCGCTGAAGCAGTAACTGCATTAAAATATTTTCAAGAGAACGCCCAGGAATATCATATTATATGCGCGGGCTCACTTTTAGGGGTTGTCTTAAACCGACACAGGTCTTTTCCAGTGGGGAAGGTGGATTTCTTGGATATGTATCCTTTAAGCTTTCATGAGTTTTTAGAGGCGATTGATCAAACTCCTCTGAAACAACTGTTAACGCAAAACAATTGGACGCTGGCACAGTCATTTTCCTCGAAGTACAAAGAGCTGTTGCGCGTATATTATTATATCGGGGGAATGCCTGAGGAGGTATTGGCATATAAGGAAAATCTTGATTTTTCAGAAATACGCGCTATTCAAAATCGAATTTTGGTATCCTATGAACAAGACTTTTCAAAATATGCACCCACAGCAATAGTTCCTAGAATTCGGAGTCTATGGCATTCGATTCCTGCGCAATTGGCTAAAGAAAATAAAAAATTTATTTATGGCATAATTCGTCAAGGCTCACGTGCTAAAGATTATGAATTGGCGTTGACATGGCTCATCGATTGCGGGTTGGTACAACAAGTTTTCAGAGTTACCAAGCCGGCATTACCGCTTAAAGCTTATGAAGACTTTGGGATTTTCAAGCTGTTTATGGTTGATGTCGGATTGCTTGGAGCGATGTCTGCGTTGGATGCTCAAACCATATTGCAAGGAGACCATATTTTTCAAGAATTTAAAGGCGCGTTAACAGAACAATACGTTGCACAACAATTGGCTACTCGAAAGGATATTAGCTTGCATTATTGGTCCGCCGAAAATGGAAGCTCAGAGATAGACTTTTTAGTTCAAATTCAAAATAAGATTATTCCAGTTGAGGTGAAAGCCGAAGAAAATCTACATGCAAAAAGCTTACGTGTATATTGTACGAAATATAATCCGGAGTTGGCTATCCGAACTTCGATGAGCAATTATCGTAAGGAGAGTTGGATGACAAATCTACCCTTGTATGCGATAGGAGGCATGAACATAGATAGTTAATCAGAAACCACCTGTCGATATAGAAATTCTATACTGACAGGTGATTCAGACTTATCAAGAGGGCAAATTTTATTCCATTGTCGGATTAAATTCTCCTCCCCAGTTGTTGTTTTGTTTTACCGCGGGACTCTTATCGAGAACTGACTGCTGTATTGGAAAGAAGTAGTAGGTCTCTGGTACTCTGGAAATTTTCTCTCCGGTGTTTGGCACCTGAAGAACAGAATAGCGGAATTGGTTTTCGACAAGCTGGTATTCATCAGCTAATGCTTTAGCAGCCGTAAGACTCATATCAGTCCCGTTTGCATTGATTGCGATAGCTTCCACTCCATGTTTAGTGCTTCCGTCAAGAAGATCTAGTTTACGCATACGGCGTAAATCCCAGAATCTGTGCCCTTCGAAACAGAATTCGATATTCCTTTCAGCTAGAATAGCATCACGTATACTTGCCTTGCTAGAAGCATCAATGCCGTAAAGACCGTTAGCACCGGACTCTATTCCTGCACGCTCTCGAATTTGTTTGAGCATATCTATCGCTGTCGCTTGGTCGCCCGTTTCATTCGCTGTCTCGGCGTAGTTAAGCATAACCTCGGCGAAGCGCATCAAGACAAAATCTACGTCATATTGTGTTTGCACCTCTGTTTGCTTTAATGATAACTTGCTGTTTTTAAGGATGAAAAATCCGCTATAACGCGAGAGATTTGTTGAGCTTACGTTTGCTTTGGGATTAACCCCAAAATCATCTAGGGCGTCCGCGATACCCAGTGCGGTATACTGTCGTTTACCTGTTTTTCCCGATACTTCGTACAACTTACCATTCCAAACAACGGATTTTTCAAATCTTGGATCCCTATTCTCCCAATAACTCTGTAGGAACTCTTCTTCTGTTTTGTGATAAGCGCTTGTAGGGTCACTATAAAGCTTTCCATCTTTCATCGGAAAGGTTTTGAGAAAATCCCAATTCGGAACAGCATTAGCTGTACCGCGACTTTCTGACCCCGGACGTACACCGTTGTCCCAATTTCCTACTTTGTTTGGGTATGAATTAATGACGGCAAACACTACCTCTGGGCCTTTTTCACTAAGGGTGATGTTCGAATAGTCTGGAGTGAGCGCATATCCTTCTGCTTTGAGCTGTTCGTATGCTGCTTTGTTTGCGATATTAGCTTCTGCCCAGTAGGCGTTGCCAAAAGGATTTGATGGATTGAATTGTGGCGAAGCCTTATATAGGAGGACTTTTGCTTTAAATGCCGCAGCGAAGTTACCGTCAATCCGACCATAATCATCCGAACCTTTGCCAATTGTTTTGGGTAAAAGGGCAATTGCGTCATCCAGATCCTTAACTATAAGCTCGAAGCATTCTTTTGTACTGTTACGAGGAACCGAAAGCTCGTCGTTCTTTAAGTCTTGCGTTGCGGTGATATAGGGAACACCGCCATGGTGCTTTACCATATCGAAGTAAGCATAGGCGCGCATAAAAAGTGCTTGTCCAGTGACATTGTTTTTCTCTTCGTCGGATAATCCCGTACTGAGGGCAACCTTCTCGATCGCTGTGTTTATCTCGCGTATCTCTGTATAGTCCCAAGATTTGAGGGTTCCGTTTGCGATGGTAACATAGTTACTCGTAAATTCAAGTTCCACCAGCTGCTCGCTATATCGGTCAGCGATGGTTTCCCAGTTACCAAAAATCGCGTATAGGTTCGCTAGGTACGCATTTACCAGGTTGGGGTCGTTCCAGACCTGCTCTTCGTCTAATGACTGCAGGTCGTCAATCTCTAATTCTGACTTACATGATTGAAGCAGAACAAAAGATGCTAATAGAATATATAATGACTTTTTCATGTGACTTGCTTTTTAAAATTTAACGTCTAAACCTAGGGTATATGTTTTCATGACGGGATAGGAGTCGTAGTTGAGTTGTTCAGGATCTTGGAACTCGGTCATTGGTGAAATCACAAAAAGGTTCGACCCGTTGAAGAATACGTTAACATTTTTGAGCTTGATATGTTCGGTCCATGTGCTTGGTAGTGCATACGATACATTTAGGTCACGTAGGCGCATATAAGCCCCGTTGCGGATCCAAAATGTTGAAGGCATACTGCCTGACTCGGCCCAGTTTTTACCAACTACTGCAGGATATTTCGCATCAGGATTGTCTTTTATCCATACGTCGTCAGCCCAAATAGGGTAGTAGGGACGGAAGGTACTCCCATGTTGACGTATACCACCACCTTCTTGGTTACTGATCATGCGGTCATATTTTAATACGCCTTGTAACAACGCTGAAACAGATATACCCTTCCAGCTTGCGTTTAACGCAAGACCGTAGTTGTAGCGAGGAGAATTGTCGAGGGAGAGCAAATCTTCATCGTTTTCATCAATCTTTCCGTCAGGCCCATCTGCGAAGTCTGCACCGCGTATATCTTTATAGAGTATCATCCCTAGATATGGATCACGACCATAGGTGGTGAATCCGTCAGCGACTAATTGATCGAGCTGGTCCTGGGTACGTACTAGGTCGATCGCTGTTAGTCCTATCAAACGGTTATGCGGACGCCCGACACGAGACCTAAAGTGTTGGTTGCCGTCAGGACCCCAAGCGGGTTCCTCATCGTATATGTCCCATCTATCTACTGCATAGCCCATATTTGCGCTTACTCCGTAGGATACTTCTCCGATTTGGTCAGCCCAATTTAAACTAAGCTCACCTCCTCGGTAGCTACGCGCCGCGTAGTTTTCCTTGGCGAGTGTTCTTCCGTAGGTATCTGGCAAGGTAATCGTTCGGCTTGCTAGGATATCGGTTTCCTCACGCTTGAAGACGTCTAATGTTCCCGAGAGTTTTCCTTTGAGGAAGGCGAAGTCTAGACCAGCATTATAACTTTTGGACGTTGTCCAGGTGACAAACGGGTTCGGTGTATCACCGTATTGCAAACCATTGTAGTAACGGTCGCCGAAGATAAACCCGTTGGTTGTGTGGTATTTTTCGGCATAGGTAAACGCCCCGATCGGTTCTGCTAACTCATCAAGGAAGTTACCTGTGGTACCATATGATGCCCGAAGCTTTAGGTCGCTTACCGTGTTTTTTAGATCTGCAAAGAAGTTCTCCTCGGAGATCCGCCAGGCAGCAGATACTGATGGGAAAAATCCCCAACGTTTCTCTTCGGGGAAGAGTACCGTTCCGTCATAACGGAAGGAGAATTCCGCAATGTACTTGTCTGCATAGTTATAGTTTGCCCGACCTACTATCGCCTGGCGAGCATCGATTTCCTCAATGCCACCTGTTTCGCGGAAGTTACGATCGGTCGGGTAGACAAAAAATTGATCGAGTCCGGTGATCGGGTTTTCTCCACGGGAAGTGATCTCCGTTAGTCCGTTCTTCCACTGCTCGAAAACTAATGTCCCGTCAACGTTATGTTTGCCGAATGTTTTCGAGTAGTTCAAAAACCAGTTTAACTGGTATTCCCAGCGACGCTCTGTATTGTAGTCCATAAAAGGTTGCGACTGGGAGAAGGTGAATACGTTTACTTTATCTTCATCTGGTGGCGCAGGGATAAAACGATTTCCTTCGGGATCCAGTGATTGGAAGGTGTAGTTTTTCTGGAAGCTCATATAGCGCTTGCGCAGGTAGTCCTGAGCGATGTAGCTTCCTACTAATTTTGTAGAAAGTCCTGGAACAAGTTTATCCAGTTTGAGATTTAACGATAGGATCGGATTTACCTGACGCACTTTTCGATCGATGTAGCGATCGCCGTTCACTTGGTCAATTACGTTCCATGCTTGCCAGGTACCCATTGGCGTCTGGACAGGGAATGGTGTTTTCTCGCTTGTTGGGTTACCGGAGGCATCTGTATAGAATGGATACATTTTTGGCCAATTGAATGTAACGCGGTAAAAATCAGATACGTCGAAATCATCGTCATTTGCTGATGTGCTGAACGGCCAGAAGAACCGGTTAGAGTTTTGTTGATTGGCCGAGATATTAAGATCGATACTGAAAGCGTCGGATATTTTCGCCGACACATTACTGCGGATATTGAATTTTTCGTGATCTAGGGACTCGTACGAACCGTTTTCACCACGGTAGCTTACCAAAGCATAGTAGGTAATATTATCTCCTCCACCATTTACGCTGACCGATTGACGGTGGCTAAATGGGTTTCGCCAAATGACGTCGTTGGCGTTATAACTACGATTCTGGAAATAGGCAAATTCTTCCTCTCCGTTTGGAACTGGGAGTCCCTGGAATTCTGCTACTCTGTTTTGATAGATAAGTTCATCGGTCGCCGTGGTCAGATCTGCAAGAAGCGTTTGGGTTGGCGTGTTGAAGGTGTAGTTGCTCTGAACATTAAATACAGGTGCTTGAGCAATACCTTTTTTCGTTGTTACTACGACAACACCGTTACCCGCACGTGTACCATATACGGCTGCAGCCGCCGCATCTTTAAGGAAGCTCATTTGGTCCACTTCATTTGCTTCTAAAACGTCGAATGCCGCTTTATCGCGTACAATACCATCGATAACGTATAAAGGTTCGGCAAAGCTACCCCGCATACGTACCTTTGAAGACGCACCTGCCATACCTGAAGTATTGGTGACATTCACGCCTGGCGCTCTACCGGCAAGCGTGTTGGAAAGGTTGGATGTTGGTATGTTTTTTAGATCATCTGCTTTCACGGTTGTGATAGCTCCTGTAATGCTTCCTTTTCGCTGGGTACCGTATCCGACGACTACAACTTCTTCGATAGCGCTTTCATCACTTTGGAGGCTGATAGTAAGCGTTTTTTGATCGCTTAGCGTGATCTGTTGCGGCATGTATCCAACGAAACTAATAACGACAATATCGCCTGGAGATGCTTGCAAGGTGAATTTTCCAGAAGCATCGGATGAAGTCGCCGTGGACGTTCCTTGAATCGCTATGGTTGCTCCAGTGATGGGTTGTCCATTCTGGTCGGTCACAGTACCGGTTATGTTTTGCTGGCTCGAAGGTTGGTTGGTTAATAACCTGTCGCCCGGCGAGAGGCTGGGCAACGCGGCTGCAGTATTGTGCATACTGAGCAGTAGACAAAGCCCCAATGCGCTTAAAGGCCTCGCCGCAGATAGAAATGCGTTTTTTTTCATATTTAGTTAGTTTAAACAAACGGTCGTAGCTATGTACTATGATTATGTTCGTTCAGATTGTTAGTAGTTTTTAGATTAGTTTGTCTGGGTACGTGTTTTATGCGGCTTGAGCTATGGATTAATGCACGCCCATGCAGTTTGCGTCTATACCTCAGATCTTTACGGAGGTTTTGGGTAGTTCTTTTTCATTTCGGTTTAGTGTGTATTGAAATGTGTGATTTCAAAAATTGATGGAAATTATGCAAACGATTTCGCAACGGCAAATTGCCGAAGTGTGCGGTTTTCGTGAACAGCTATTTATTTACCTTGTGTGTTTAGATTTTAACTATAAACAAAAAACAAACGATTGCGCTAATTTGGAAAAGTGCAATTTTCGTTTGGGGGTTTTGCGATTGTGTAATGGACTCACAGAGAAACGAGGAATTATTCAGCAGGATAACAGGGCGCGGTGTTATTATCCTTCAATTACTACATAATCAGAACTTAACTAACTTGCCTATTCCCGCTGCTCTTTTATCCTTGACAGATATAAGTGTTGTAAACCAAGGCTGTCTTCGATTAAAGACATCATACCCTCATATCTCATAAATTCGCCCTCAATTTCGGACGTTTTGATCGCTTTAGAAATTAAGAGTTCCAGTAAAGCTTTTTGTTTGAGCTCTTAGTTCAACCTCAAGAGAAGCCCATTCACCAAGCCCAGTTCGTGTGCAAACGAAATCAAAATTTCTTGTAACCTATCCACACGAAGTAAGTGAATTTAGGGCAGTTTTTATCTTTCCAAACAAAGCTGATGCGCCGATTAGAAAGCATAATTGGCTCAATTAATTGGACTATTGAGGTTACGCTGAGATATAAGCGGGAAAAGAAAAGGCGGTTCTTTATTTTTTATAAAGAACCGCCGTGAGAATGTTCAGCTAAGCAATTGCATAAGCTGAACATTGATAAAGCGAGATTAGCCCGCGTTTACCTTATAGAAACCAGAAACCGTTCCGCCCGCAGTTACATTAAATAGCGGTGTTGCTGCGATTCCATCGAGCCCGTAGTAGCCATTGGTCAAGCCGTCTTTGGTGTTAACGCGTAAAAGAATTTTATCATCAATTTCGATTACACTAAATGCAGCACCCGGATTTTTTATCGAGGGTACGCCGGTTATTTGTGTTTTTTCTTTACTTGCGATATCAAACTGGTAGAAGTCCCAAACGTCTTCAGAATCCAAATTTCCGTTGGGGCCTTCTGTTAAGATGGCGTTTGGAACGACTGTAATTATTTTCCCTCCTTTAGCAAACACGGATACAAATTTCCCTCCTGAGAAGATATCGTCCATATTCAAGCTCCATTCTGGGTCGATATCATTCTCGTCTGCTTTGATCCGGACGATTTTCGATTTGCCACCAGTCGATGTTTTACCCTGGGTCACAATATAAAGATCTCCATTGTCATCGGTGTCGTACATGTTGTTATCGTTGATATGTGCAATTGATCCTGTGTCTTCTATTTTAATTGTTTTTTCGTATTGGAGAGTCTCAATGTCGATCACGGCGATATACACATCTTGGAAATAGTCATCCCAAATTCCTTTTTGCGCACCGTCAGTCTTCGCGTAGGTGATATTAGCATATAGCTTTCCGTTCTTTACAGCGAGGAATTTTTGTCCTATAGACTTATAAAGAATAGCCTGATCATCTACTCCACGCTCGTTGATTGCATCTTCCAACTTGATTTCACCTGTTCGGGCCATAGTCGCTGGGTCAAACGTTTGGATGTCTAATGGATTCGCTCCATCGAAATAAAATCCCTGCGTTTCACTTGCAATCACAAAGTTTCCTGATCCGCTAGTAGTTTGTTCGGTCTTAATGAAGCCCGCCGGTGATATTTTTCCTTCAGCATCCACTACCAGTTCTTCTATCCCCAGCTCGGCTGCAGTAGTGTTGAACATTTTGAATAATCTGTTATCATGCGGACGCCAGCCACCGAAGCCAAGCCCCTGTAGGCTCCCGGTAGCGTTGTTTACAATTTCTCCTGACGGAAACTCACTAAACGCTGTCGCATAACCGGGCTTATCCGCGGATGTTTCGGTAGTAGTAATTAGAATATATTTGTCTGAGACTTCTGGATCCGGATTAATAGGATTTACGGGATTGTTGTTTTCTACGCAGCTAGTAAAAATTCCAGTAGCTAGTAAGAGTGTTGCAGTTAATTTGTTTACGTTCATATTGTTATGTGTCTTTTTTTTTAAAAGGCCTTAGCAGAATTTTAAAACGAAATCCTATGATGTATTGAGTTCAAGCTAATGGTCATCATTCGTTTTTCTTCTGTACCCGTCAAAATAATTTTTCTAAGAATGGCGGGCGTCTTCGAATACCGATAAATTTATGAAATTTATATTAATTTGACCGTTTAAAGCAAATACATTGCCAATCCAGACTATTTAAACGTAAAGGCGGCTCAATATAACCAAACTAAATAAGATTTATCATTGAGGCATCGGCGGCGATAATGACCGATTGCGCTAATATACGTTAAAGAATTAAGGAGGTAAACGCTTTGTTATCGTTCTAGGGTATATGAATGCTAATATTTTCTTATTTTAGCCTGCAACAGGCATGGCTGAATTATCCGTAATTACACCGATAGAATACCTTAAGGGCATTGGCCCCCAAAAGGGTGATGTGCTCAAAAAAGAGCTACAGTTATTCACTATTGGCGATTTATTGCAATATTACCCTTTCCGTTACATCGACCGAACTGAATTTCATAAAATTAGGAACGTGGACGCCAACATGATTGGCGCCCAGGTGGTAGGTCGATTAGTTGGGTTGCAGGAGAAAGGTGAAAAAAGGGGGAAGCGACTCGTTGGGCAGTTTCGGGATGAAACGGGGAGCATTGAGCTCGTCTGGTTTCAAAGTATAAGTTGGCTTAAGAAGAGTCTTCAGGTGGGCGCTGTTTATGTGATGTACGGAAAACCGTCCGAGTTTAATGGTCAAATATCGGTTACCCACCCAGAAATGGAACTTTTTAATTCTGGCGAGCAGAAAATCGGGAACCAGACTATGCAGCCTGTGTATTCTTCGACTGAAAAGCTCAAGAAATTTAATTTGGACACCAAAGGCATTCAGAAGTTGCAGCAGTTTGCGCTGGAATTGCTTTATCGGACCTTAGAAGATATCCTTCCCGAAGACATCATTGTTAGCCATAAACTTATCAGTTATCAGAAAGCTTTGTTGTCCATTCATTTTCCGCAAAATGTGGAGGATTTAAATGCGGCAATTCGGAGGCTTAAGTTTGAAGAACTTTTTTTTATTCAACTCAGGCTCCTTCGCAACAAACAGTTAAATACCCAGAAGTATAAAGGACATCTGTTTACGAAAGTTGGTGAAAAGTTTAATACTTTTTTTAATGAACGGCTGCCCTTTCCTCTTACTGGTGCCCAGAAGCGCGTGGTGAAAGAAATCAGACTTGACACGAATACCGGCGCACAGATGAACAGATTGGTTCAAGGAGATGTAGGATCGGGAAAGACTGTGGTTGCCCTATTGAGTATGTTACTGGCTATCGATAATGGTTATCAGGCATGTATGATGGCACCGACGGAGATTTTAGCGCAACAGCATTATGCTGGTCTTTCCGCATTATTAGGGGATGGAATCTGTAGCGTGCGTTTGCTTACTGGATCCACCCCAATTAAACAGCGGCGTATTATTCACCAGGAGCTTGAAGAGGGAAAGCTCGACATCTTGATCGGAACCCATGCGCTAATTGAAGATAAAGTGAAGTTTAAGAATATAGGCTTTGTAGTTATCGACGAGCAACATCGCTTTGGCGTCGAACAGCGGGCAAAGTTATGGCGAAAAAATGTAATTCCTCCACATATGCTTGTCATGACAGCGACCCCTATTCCTCGAACCTTGGCGATGACGATGTATGGCGACCTTGATATTTCTGTTATTGATGAGCTCCCCGCTGGGCGTAAGCCCATCAAAACGGTTCATTTTTTTGAAAACCAACGGCTGCGCGTCTTCGGATTCATGCGTGATGAGATTGCCAAAGGCAGGCAGGTTTATGTGGTTTTTCCTCTAATTAAGGAAAGTGAAAAACTCGATCTTCTTTATTTAGAGGCGGGACTTGAAAATTTACAACGGGAGTTTCCACTACCGACCTTTAAGATTAGTATTGTGCACGGAAAGATGACCGTGAAAGAGAAGGATTTCGAGATGCAGCGCTTTGTCAAGGGAGAAACCCAGATTATGGTTGCGACGACTGTTATTGAAGTAGGCGTGAATGTTCCGAATGCTTCGGTAATGGTGATCGAAAATTCGGAACGTTTTGGTCTTTCCCAACTTCACCAGTTGCGTGGCAGGGTAGGCCGTGGCGCGGAACAATCGTTTTGTGTGCTGATGTCCGGAAATAAACTTTCTAAAGAAGGGAGGACACGACTTGAAACAATGGTGCGGACTTCGGATGGCTTTGAGATTGCCGAAGTGGATCTGCAGCTTCGGGGTCCTGGAGACCTTTCAGGCACCCAACAGTCGGGTGTATTAGAGATGAAGATTGCGAACCTAGCTACGGATCAAGCTCTTTTGAATGAGGCGCGCAACAGAGTAATTGCAATTTTTAAAGAAGACCCAAATTTAAGCCTTCCAAAAAATCAAAAGCTAGCCATTTACCTTAATCAAAGGAGTCCTGGAATATCGTGGGATAAGATTTCCTAATACAAGACGTCTGATAATAAGTCTGTTATCTATTCCGTACTTATCGTAACTTAGACAGCCGTTAAAATAATGATTCTTTTAATTGATGATGATCCGGGGTTCTAGAATCGACCCTGATCAGAAAACGAGCAGATCTTTTATCAGTTTTACCGCAACTAGGGCTAAGCTTACGGGTGCAGATATATCTATGTTCTATCTTTCATATTTTACCAGATGCTTGATGTTAAGGACTACTGTCTAGACTGCAACACATCGAAGCTGGAATATAATCAACTAAAATAAAAGTTTCATGTATATCGTAAACTCTATATATAGGTTGTTATTACTTGTCCTTTTGTCAACCATAACTATTTAAATCGTGTTTTTCAACCGACGGTTATCGCATGTAAAAGTTAATGGCCTTCGGGGTCCCGTTGCAAAGCGTTCCCAAACGATTCTGCCTCGAGAGTATATAAAAATACGTCGAGGCAGAAATTGTCTAATTTCTATAAAAAGAGAGTGAGTTTTCTAGTACAGAAGGTTATTGTAAGGATAACGTTTCATATGCAAGTTTTTTACGATTTCGTAAAGCTTTTCTCGGAACTCTTCCACATTCACTTTGTCTGTTGCAGAGATGAAAATTGCAGGGTCAGAATTTTTAGCCATCCAAGAATTTTTGAAATCTTCGAGTGTCACTTTAATTTCTTCCCCGTTCTCATCTTCGTCTACGGGCGGTTTGTAAGCATCTATTTTATTGAACACGGTCACGATAGGCTTGTCGAGTGCGTCTAGATCTTTTAGCGTTTCGTTGACAGCCTGAATATGGTCTTCAAAGTTCGGGTGCGATATATCGACAACGTGAATAAGAATATCCGCTTCTCGAACTTCGTCTAATGTTGATTTAAAACATTCAACTAAATGGTGAGGTAGTTTGCGGATGAATCCAACAGTGTCAGACATTAGAAACGGGAGGTTGTCGATGACAACTTTACGTACAGTTGTATCAAGTGTCGCAAAAAGTTTGTTTTCGATCAGTACATCAGATTTCGAAATCAGATTCATGATCGTTGACTTTCCGACATTGGTATAGCCTACAAGGGCTGTACGGATGAGTTCACCCCGATTTTTCCGCTGCGTTTCATTTTGTTTGTCGATTTGCTTCAAACGTTCTTTAAATACAGAAATCTTGTTTAAGATCATCCGCCTATCGGATTCTATCTGGCTTTCCCCAGGTCCACGCATCCCGATCCCTCCTCGTTGACGTTCAAGGTGGGTCCACATGCGTGTGAGTCGAGGAAGTAAATACTGCAATTGTGCGAGTTCTACTTGTGTTTTCGCTTGAGCGGTTTTTGCATGCCGAGCGAAAATATCGAGAATGAGATTCGAACGATCGAGAATCTTCACCTGGAACTCTTTTTCTATGTTCCGAAGTTGCGAAGGGGAGAGTTCATCGTCAAATACAACAATGTCTATTTCTTCGGCAATGATGTATTGTTTGATTTCTTCCATCTTACCACTACCAATAAAGGTTGCGCGGTCTGGATACGCTAGCTTCTGCGTGAAGATTCCTTTGGTTATTCCTCCCGCGGTCTCCACGAGAAATTCCAGTTCTTCTAAGTATTCGCGTGCTTTAGCTTCAGTGTTATCTGGGGTTATTACTGAAACTAGTACCGCTGTTTCAGGTTTTACCGCTGTATCGTATATTTTAGTTACTGCCATGTATTATCTTGATGCTGTTCTATAGCGAACAGTAAAACAAAGGTAATTGTTTTTTAGCGAACGGTAATTATCTCTATGGAAAATGGAATGAACTATTGCGTTACGACATATTTACATAACACAGTGTTATCAAAATCGTATAGCAATTTCATGCAATTTGAAAGTTAAACTTTCAGATTACACAGTTTTTTGAATATACCAGCTTGGGATCCAAGACCATTATCTTTCGATATTCTTACACCATAAGACTGGCGTTAAAAGTTACATCCTTCTACTAAGGAAATAGATACGCTCCGTCTCGTACGCAACGGACATTTCTGAAATCGGTTTCAATATCCTTTGATCCGAGCATCGATACATCAATTACCGCCTTATCCACATTATCTCCAATACTCGCTTTATAATAGTAAGCTCCTGTTAGCGAGGTAGCGGTTTACTTTTGCCACAAACAAAAAATCGGATAGCCTTGGGTTATCCGATTTTAAAGTTTTTTACTTGAAATTTACTTATTGATATTTTTCCTGATTCTGCTTAAGGAGGTGGCGGTAATCCCTAAGTAAGAAGCGATATAAGTAAGCGGTATCCTATTTGCTAAATTGGGGAAGTTTTTCAAGAAATCTAAATATCGGGTTTTAGCATCCGTATTCAATTTTGGCTGCACCAAGTTAACTTTATCAAGCAGGGTTTTTATGGTAATTTTTTGGATGATTTTGTCCCACTCAATAATAGTGGTGGACAACTCTTTGAAACGCTCATACGAGAATGCAATTAGCACGCAATCTGAAACCGCCCGTATGTAGATCATAGAAGTGATTTTGCTGTTGAAACTTTCTAGGTCCACAACAAAGTGGTTTTCATCTACAAAATGATGCACGATTTCTTCGCCCTTGTTATTATAGTAACAAATCATCAAAACGCCTTCCTGCACAAAGGCAATTTGGCGGGCAACTTTTCCGGCTTCTGAAAAATATTCGCCTTTCGGCAAATTTTTTTCTTCCGCTTTGACTTTAACCAAATTAATTTGATTTTGATTCAATTGCCCGAATTGTAACAAATAGTTAATCAGTTCCTCCATAATCCCTTATTCAAAAAAAAGCCTTTTCGTATCAGCCATTACAGATTCCAAGCCTTCTTTCTTTAAGCGTTCGCATTTCTGTATAGCGTCATTCCCTGCAAAGTAATATAATTGTTTGTTATCATCGGTCACGGCCCCGTAAACAACTTTTGCGATGTCTTCTGGCTTATCAGCAACAGAATCTACATCGGACATTAACTTGCCCATATAATTATTGAAATCTGTCTGATAGTCCGGTTCAAAAGCCATATCGGCATTACCTAAGAAGGATGTTTGCATGGAACTGGGCACGATTGTCTTAATAGAAACGCCAACTTTCTCCAGTTCAAAACTCATGCTTGCCGTCCACATTTCCAAAGCAGCCTTGGTTGCGGCATAAACAGCTATAAAAGGCTCAGGAATATAAGCAGCGATAGAACTCGTAGAAATAATAATTCCATCTTTTCTTTTCTTGAAATAAGGAAGAAATGCTTTGGTGACGAGAATTGTTCCTAAAAAATTCGTGTTTATCTGTCGTTGGATCTGTTCGGTAGATGTAGCTTCAAGGTCGCCGCCTAGCGCATACCCGGCATTGTTATACAATACGTCCACCGAACTTATCTGTTCAGCTTTTGCAGCAATATCTCTGATTTGACTTGCGTTACAGATGTCCAATTGCAAAAGGTGTACATTTGGCAATTGAGAAAGTTCCGTTTCTTTTTCTGGATTTCGCAGCGTGGCAATGACGGTCCATCCTTTTGCTGCAAATAATTTTGCAGTTGCTTTTCCTAATCCTGAAGAAGCTCCCGTAATAAAAATTGTCTTGCTCATTTTTTCGTCTTTAATTTCTTCTACAAAGGTCAAACCTTTAAAATCTCCAGGACTTGCCATTTGGCAAGAAGTATTTTAGCGAATAAAGTCAGTGAAATCCCGCTTTTGAATGGTAATGTCCTCCACGGTCTGCTTCTGTTTTCGAGCAGACTGAATTTATCAAGTCTCTTTTATTGAGGATAGGAGATATTGTCGCCGATGACTTTGTAAGGTGGTATTACGCGGTTTATTTTTGCCTTTAAAAAAAGAACACCTTTTGGACTATCTGATTTTTCTAAATCTATTGTTTTAGTTTATTTAAACATGATTTAATTAGGTTAATCTAATTTTTTTAAGCACTTTCCACTCTCCTCTATCTTTCTGTTCAATCAACCCGCTTTCATTGCAAGTAAAACTTGATAGAAACCTTTTTGGTTTATTTGTTCAAATATTTCGTCTTCCCTAAATAATGTAATATGTATTGAAGTTCGAGTTTGGATAAATTATGAATCGTGGGCCTCCATATTTATACATGTCCTCATCTTCTTTCCATGGGCGAAGTCAATGACATTTTGAGCGGCAAGCTCAGCCATCTTATTGCGAGCCTCTATCGTGGCAGAGCCGATGTGTGGAAGGACGCAAACCGTAGGAAGCGAGAGCAAGTCTGAGGCCGTATTCATTGGTTCGGGATCGCTGACGTCAAGGCCTGCGCCCCAAATTGTTTTTGAAACCAGCGCCTTGTATAAATCAGCTTCATCAACAAAGCCTCCTCTAGCGGTATTAATAAATATGGCATTGGGTTTCATTTTTCTAAACAGCTGGTTGTTGAACAGTCGATAGCTATCTTCGGAATAATTAGCATGTATACTTACCACATCTGATTTTGCAAGCAGAATGTCCATTGAAACATATGATGCATTTAAACTCTGTTCGGCTTCAGGGTTTCTGCGCCGATTGTGATATAGCACATTCATGCCGTAGGCGTTAATACATTTTTTTGCCATTTCTATGCCAATGCGACCTAGGCCAAATATTCCGAGTGTTTTACCATAAAGTTCTTGTCCTAAATTTGCGACCGGATCATATACCGGATTACGAATCCCGGACTTTACCTTCTCTAGATTATATCCGGCAAGTCGTGATACCATGAGCATCAACAAAAATGCAGTATCTGAGGTGGCATTCGTCAAGACATCTGGTGTATTCGATACGGTTACTTTTCGTTTGCTTGCTTCACTAATGTCCACGTGATCGTATCCAACAGAGAACAGACAGATCGCCTTTACGTTAGGACACTGATCGAAAAAATCTTTATCGAAATTGTTTTTTCCCACGTTTAATACAACGTCAGCCATTTGGCAGTATGACAGCCATTCGCTTCTACTCAATTTTGTGGTATGGGCAATTGTTAAGTTTATCTTTGGGTCTCTAAGTAACTGAAGACCGGGTTCAGGAATGGGTTTGTTCAAAAAAACGTTCATTTAAATTCTTTAAGGTGCTGAAAGAGTTGTACTAGAGTATTAGCCATGCTGTCTAGGATTTGATCAATAATTTGAGAACCTTATACAGCCCTAGTGGACACGGGTTCACCGACATATGTCTTCCGCCCTATATGGGGAGAGGAGACAATTCTTTATTGTTGATGTTTGTATTTAATTTGCAAACAAGTGAAAATAGAAATTGTTTAAATCAACTCGGCGACTTTTAATATTTCAAGCGCGTGATTGTACACTTTTAAACGAATACACCACTCTTTCCTTCCAATGAGGACAAGAGCAAGTTCCCGGATTTTGCTCGTAGACAGCTAATCATTTCCTCGAAGAGTGGACGGACAAAATGCTTTTAAATCAGGTCCTAAAACCGCAGCATTATAACTTCACGCAACCGTTCTTCATTTTTATCGCCCCACTCACCTAAGAGAGAAATAACAGGGATTAAAGTTTTACCAAATTCAGTAAGACTGTACTCAGCTTTGGGAGGAACAACAGGGTAGATTTTCTTGGTAATCAATTGGTGCTCTTCTAATTCTTTCAGTTGAATATTCAAAACCCGTCTTGTAGCATCGGGAATTTTACGTTGCAGTTCGCTGGGTCGTTTGTATCCTTCATTGATAAACCAAAGCAGACGAATCTTCCATTTGCCGTATAACACTTCGCCTATCATATCCAAACCGCAATTCAGGTTCGGTAAAATTTTCCTTTCATACTTCATAAGACAAAATTAAACCTATGTTCCAAACTGTGCAATACGGGAGGAATTTATCTCTATATGAATCGTAATTCCGTACTTGTAAGAAGGATGAGTAAGGCTGAACTTTGTTCTAAATATTTTAATAGATGAACCACAAATTTAATTTCAATAACGAACTGCGAGACAAAATTGCTCTGGTAACAGGGGGTACAAAAGGAACTGGAAAAGCAATCGCAGAACGATTGCTAAAAGCAGGTGCAACCGTAGTCATAACTGCAAGAAACAAACCTGAACACCTACAGGAAAATCTATACTTTATTTCAGCAGACTTGAGCAAAATCGAAGGAACTCAGCGAGTAGCAGAAGAAGTGTTAGGGAAATTCGGAAGGCTTGATATCCTTATAAATTCTCTCGGTGGTTCAGATACCAAAGGAGGTGGTTTTGCCGTACTAACCGATGAAGATTGGGTACAAACTATTCACACTAATTTGCTTGCTCCGGTAAGGCTGGATAAGGCGTTTTTACCTCAAATGCTTATGCAAAAAAGCGGTGTTATCGTACATATCGCATCCATTCAGGGTAGATTGCCACTGCACGATTCGACATTGCCTTATGCAGCAGCTAAAGCAGGATTGATAAACTACAGTAAAGGTTTGTCAAAAGAAGTTTCGCCAAAAGGCTTAAGAGTTTTAACTGTTTCCCCTGGTTGGATAATGACAGAATCGTCGGCGAGGATGATGGAACGCATTTCCGAGAGTTCTGATGTGTCGATAGAAAAAGCCACACAAAGTGTAATGGATGCGTTGGGCGGAATTCCAATCGGACGACCAGCACAGCCTGAAGAGGTTGCCGAATTAGTTGGCTTCTTAGTGTCGCCAAGGGCCAATTATCTGACAGGGACAGAGTTTATAATTGACGGAGGTACTATACCCACGATTTGATGACAACATGAAAAAAACGAAAATGAACTTACCAAAAGTAGTAGCAGATTTAGTTAAAGCACAAGACAATTTTGATTGTGTTGCTTATGCCGATTGTTTTTCGGAAACAGGTTTAGTATTTGACGAGAATAAAACATATAACGGTCGAAAGAAAATCCAACATTGGATTGCGGAAGCGAACAACCGATACAAAACCAGAATGAAACCGCTCAGTTTTGAAGATAAAGAGACCGAAAGTATTTTAAAAGCTGAAATTTCTGGCGACTTTGAAGGAAGCCCTGTTGTATTAACTTATACTTTAAAGCTCCATAACGGATTAATACAATCATTGAAAATTAGAGAATAGTCTACGACTTGTGATCGAGACCAAACTGAATAATCTGGTTGATAATCGGTAGTATTTTTTTCCCTGAATCCGTCAGGGTATATTCCACTCTTGGGGGTATTTGGGGAAAAGATTTTTTATGAACAATACCTTTTTCGCATAAAAATTTCAACTGACCGATCAACATTTTTTCGCTTATACCAACAACACATCGTTTCAGTTCGCCGTACCGGATTGTCCGTTCATTAATTTGAAAAATAATAAGCATTGTCCATTTTCCGCCAATTATTTCAAGCGTTTTCCGTAGCGGGCAGTTCTCGTCAGAAATATTTATTTTCATTTATAATGTTGATTACCAATAATTATTTACTTTAAGTAGGTACCCTACTTTTTGGTAGGTACTTGTCTTTTATAGAGCAAAGGTAGATATTTGTATAATATTTTATTAACTCAATAAACAAAATAATATGTCACAAAACGTAATAATTGCTCAATCGTATTTTAACGCAATAGCCAAAGGAGATTTTGACACCGTTAGAACTTTGTTTGCGGATGATGTAGTCTGGCATCAGCCAGGAGAAGGGGTCCAGTCGGGAACCTACAAGGGGATGGACAACGTTTTTAACCATTTGGGGAATTTTATGAAATGGAGCAACGGAACGTTTGCAATAGACAACATTGAATACACAACCGACAACGGAGATTTAGTCTTAGCCTCTATTCACTTCGAAGCAGAAAAAGCAAATAGAAAGCTATCAATGAAAGGCGTTGATCTGTTGAGAATTGAGGGCGAAAAAATAAAAGAAGTTTGGTTATTCTCTGAAAATATCCAAGAAGAAGATGATTTTTGGAATCACGTTGCAAACAACTAATGCGGTGAATGCACCCAGATCATAGCTTATTGACTTTCATCGGTTCAGGACTCACGTAACTATGTCTTAGCAGTAGGGATATGCTGTGATGATTCTGAGAGCTTGGGTTGGTAATGGGTTTTATAATTTAAAAAGTTTAGCTAGTTTGCCGATAAGGTGTTATGTAGAATGTTCGTTACGTCAATAATTGGGATACCTACGGCTAATTTCTTTTTAATAGGAGGTTCGAATATTGAAATGTAGTCACTACGATCTAATGCAAGTTGTTGTTAAAGATCTGAGTATAATCTTCTTTATACTTCGGATTCAAAAAACTTCGATTAATCCAACCCTGGATTTTATTAGTCTGTGTTGCAAAACCTTTATAAATATTATCATGAACTAGCTCTGAGGTCCCCAAACTCTTAGCAACCTAGGTCAAAGTCCGATCGTTTTATTTTTTTTACGTCCTCCTAAGGTTAAAGCGACGTCCTCCTTGTGGGCTAAATAAAAGGGAGGTTGATAAAATAACTCCCCGTATTGTCCGAAATAAGGAGAATACAGGGAGTGAAGCTGGATCAAGAATAGCCTAATCTGTAAGGGGTTAGTTACACCCGGGGCCTAAAGTTGATCTGTAGCCGGTACGAGAAGAATTGCATTTGCAGCAACGATACCGTTGGCTCCTTTAGTACTAATTTCTACGTATGGGTTTGAGGTCGACTTTTGGAAAGCAAATTCACCTAAATAAACCCAAGTACTGCTTGTCTGTCCTTTAATCTCCACTTTGTCCAAATCAACTGTTTTAGTTTTTTCTGTTTCTCCGTTAAATATATTGATCGTTAGTGAAGATGAGCTTTCTTTTGTTTTTGGGAAATAAGTATATAGTTTATACTTCCCTGGTTTAAAGCCTGTGGACGTGTTAAATCTCGCCTCACTTAAACCTTCTGGACGCGACTCTTGGTAGCTCATTCCGTAACCTTTGGACTTGCCTTTGGACCATGAACCAGTTAAAGATACTAACTCCGAGTCTGATACATGAATCAACTCATCGGCTTGCCTGTTATCAGCTTTAGGATTCTTCAGAAGTACCATTTTTATATCATCGACTTTAACCCCTTGTACATCCGTTTTTTGATCAATAGCCAAACAAGCGGCGACGGCCGCTGATTGTCCTAGGACCATAAAAACGGGTTCCATTCGAATCGAACCGAATGCGATATGACTAGCGGAAAGACAAACCGGGACAAGCAAATTGCTAACTTCGTCCCTTTTTGGAGTAATCGCTCGGTATGAGATAGGGAAGGGTGCGAAGCCACCGACCTCCACGTTACCCTCATTTTTGACCATGCCGTTCACTACTACACGATCGCAGTTATGGGAGTCCATGGTATACGCCGCATAACCGATTTCATCGTCCACAATCTCACGACCTTGGCAATGATTCTGTGTCATCACCAGTTCGCCAATCAGCCTCCTACCTTCGCGGATATAAAGTTGTGGAGACCAGTTGTTGTTATCGACATATTCATCTTTGGGGTATCCCCATGTTTTCATTTCCTTACGTATAAATTCCGGGACTGAAGCATCATTTCCCACGAAATACAGAAGACCTTTGGTATAGTCTTCATGTGCTTTGATAATTTCTTGGCGTTCTGAGTAATCCGCTTCAGGATAATTCCAATTCATTCCAATCATATCGGTAGAAAAACCATTTCTATTGTTAATATCTGTTTTTCCGTTAGGCATGAGAGACCAGATAAAGACGTCTTGCAGGCTTTTCCATGGTTGAATCTCTTTTTGTCTTTTTAACAGTTCGTATTTACTTGGGTCATAATTATCGGGTTTAGTAATTTCAATTCGATTGGACGGATTATTCGTAAGTGTAATTCGGTAATTATACGCTTGCACCTTTTTATCTCCAGTTCCTTGCGCTAATACGGGATCAGCATTAATTCCCCATAATAAACCACTATTTTTGTTTCCTTTCTCGCGGTAGGGGTCTACTCCGTCTGGGAACTGATGCCCGTCCAGCAGCTGAACGCCATTTATAGTTTCTCCGTAAACACTGTTGTCCTCTCGTCCTACATGGTAGGAGGCCCCGGCTAAAGCGAGTAGGTCGCCTTCATAAGTACAGTCCATAAACACTTTTGCAGTAACTGTGGTTTGTCCTTTGCCTTGATCTTGTGATCGGTGAATATCAACACTTTTTATCACGGTTCCCTCTTTATTGACTTTACTCACGGTATAGCCTTTTATAACCTTAGCATCACAGTTCGCTAAATAATTCGCGAAAATTTCGCTTGCAACTTTTGGTTCGAAAATCCATTGTTCAAATTGATTATAGTGTTTTCCAATCTTTCGATAGAAATCCAACGCGAGCCCTTTTACAACATACTTATTTCCGATGTCGGTCATGCCGAGCCCTCCGGCGCTTAATCCCCCCAAGTGGCTCGTTGGTTCGATGACTAGAACAGATTTTCCTGCTTTTGATGCGGTGTATGCGGCTACAACACCTGCCGAGCTACCACCGTAAATACAGATGTCAACGGTAATGTGCTGCTGCCCCCTCAGAGCGGTATTGCTTATAATTATCAATAAAAAAATGCTAAATAAATTTTTCATATGTAATCCAGTTATTCGTTTAATCAAAAAAATCTCTATTAGTTCCTCTTTAATAGCCCGGGTTTTGCTCTAAATTTTTATTCGTTACGATCTCTATATTTGGAATCGGCCATAAGTAGTCTCTAGCCGGGTTGAACTTCCTTTTTTCAATAACACGCATTTGCGCTACATTGGCAACCCCGGAGTAGTTTACCATTCCGTCGTCATCAATTTCCGGCGGGCCGCTTAATAGCCCGCGAGGTATTCTTCCGTACAACGTGGAATTCATGAATTTGTCGGCTAATTTCCATCTTTTCAAATCGGTCATCCGAAAGCCCTCATTTGCCAGTTCATACAGACGTTCTTTACGGACCAGTATTCTTAACTCGTTCTGGCTTTTTCCGGCGGTAATGGCGGGCATGTCTACCGATGGCCTTTCTCTAATTCTATTGAGCGCATCATAAACCGATTGATCGATTTCGTTCAGTTCGATTTTGGCCTCGGCATAGATCAATAAAATTTCAGCAAACCGGGACTGAATAACATTTATTTCCGATTGCGTTGGAAATTCTTTATCCAGTATATCCACATATTTCCTCCAGCAGTAGCCAGAGAAGGTTGCATAAGCATTAATTGCGTCATCGTTTGCTATTCGGATTGGCGTGGAGGTATTGTAAGAGTAGTTCCAAATTCTCAAACTATCCTTGTGTGTTTCAAATTGATACCCGAAAAATTCGGATCCAGGTAGGGCGATTGTAAAGGCTAAGCGCGGATCGCGGTTTTCGAATGGTTTTTGCGGATTATAGGTGGAGGAACCATTTATTTCAGAACCATCGCTGCACAGAAATGCATCGACAACGGATTGAGAAGGAATTTTATTCGATGTGCCCTGCGCATTTCTTGATAAGAAGGCGCGCGTGGTGCTATGTGTTTTTGTGTTTTGGAGTCTAAGGTATTGATAAGCGAAGATTATCTCCTTGGAATCTTTTCCAGCATATGAAAATAGCTCTCCATAATTATCGTGCAGTTCGTATTCGCCTAGGTCAATTACTTCTTTTGCAGATTGCCGAGCTTCTTGCCATCTGCTATTGTTTAATGCGGCTCTCGCACGGATGGCAAGGGCGGCACCTTTGGTAGCTCTTCCTTTGTCCTCTCCCCCATAACTTACCGGCAAATCGGTAGCTGCGGATTGCAATTCAGCTAACACAAAATCAACAATTTCTTCTTTGCTAGAGCGAGGAACCTGCGCTTCCTCGAGACTTACCGGATCAGTCATCAAAGGGACACCACCAAAATAATCCACTAAATATTGATAGGTATAGGCTCGGATGAACCGCGCTTCCGCTGAATATCTTTTATAGAGTTCAGGGTCAATCTTTCCATCTAGTTTTCCGATATTATTTAGCACAAAATTACATTTACCAATGATCTTATAAGCATTGGTCCATACGTTAAGGATAAAGTCGTTGTTACTATCATAATCTCCTCTTCCGATAGATTGAAGCGGTGAAGTGTTTCTGTCCCAGCCAATGTCTGTCGCATCGTCAATGACGAGGTTTAAAGGCATGTCATCTGTTGGATGAAAAACCATAGCGCTATATAAACCATTTACGACCAGTATCAATTCGTCAAGGTTAGCGAAATAATTCTCATCAGAGGGTCCGTATAAAGGTTTGCGATCCAAGTAATCCTCGCACGATAGGGTCGTTAAACTAAATATCACTAGCAATAAGTAACATTTAAAAAGATTAAATATTTTCATTTCTCTAAGTTTTAGAATGTAACATCAACGCCAAAAGTGTATACTTTCACTTGAGGATAATAATTTCCAACTCCAATAGGTGCTTCAACGTCGTAACCTTCCCAAAAGTTATCGATACTAAATAGGTTTGATCCATTGGCAAACACCCTAAGACTCTTTATTGTATTGTTTCTAAGTGGGATGTTATAACCTATTTGTAGATTTTTAAGGCGTAGGTAAGAAGCTTTTTTCATCCAGAATTGGGAAACCTGTTGGTTGTTGTTCTGTCCGAATGCTAATCGTGGATATAAAGAATTTGTATTATCGGGCGTCCACCTGTCTTTGTTGTCTTCACGGATTGTTCCTCCGATCGCTCCGGTCGTGGTGAAGGGTTGAATGCCTGCTCCATAGAGATAGCCGTCCGCTTTTCCGACACCTTGAATTAGAAAACTTAGATCGATGTTTTTGTAACTAAAGGAGCTGTTTAGTGAATAAGTGTATCTTGGAATTGTGCTTCCAATAATTATTTTATCACTCTCATTAATTATTCCATCTCCGTTTTGATCCTGATATTTTAAATCGCCGGGAGCTAGTGTTCCAAATTGAGTTGCATGGTTTGCTATTTCATCTTCATTCTGGAAGTATCCGAGCGTTTGATAGCCGAATATGGAGTTAATGGAGTGACCTTCTCTATTTACTGTTAATCCTGTTTGATTGATTCCTCTCATATCCAGTACTTTGTTTCTGACGTCAGAGAGGTTGAATACCAAATTATATTTAAAAGGTTTGTCAAAATCACTGCGATAACCTAGGGAGACCTCCCATCCTTTATTTTCAACGACTCCAGCATTTTGATAGGGGCTGTTCAACCCTAGAATCAATGGAATGTTCAGCTGCAATAAAATATCGCTTGTTTTACGGTAATAATAATCAGCCGTAAAATTGAAGTTTTTAAAAAGCGTCAGGTCGATGCCGAAATTTTTCTCTTCGGTCGTTTCCCAAGTAATATTGGGGTTGGATAAGTTATTTAGTGCGGCCGTATTTATGATCTCACCCCCTAGGGTGTATGAGCCTAAATTTAGTGCAGCAACCGAAGGGTAGGTTCCGATATTCTGATTCCCTAATTGTCCCCAGGAGAATCTGATTTTACCCTCGTTAAGCCATGATTTTGCTTCATTAAAGAAGTCCTCCTCGGTAAAGCGCCATCCTGCTGACATGGAAGGGAAAAACCCATATCTGTTTCCTTTAATAAACCGCGAGGAACCATCGTAGCGTGCATTTACTTCAAGCAGATATTTTTGTTTATAGTTATAATTCAACCGTGAGAAAAAAGACTGTAAAGCCCAATCTGATGCACTACCCGTAGCCTCCTGATTTAACGCCGATCCGGCATCCAGTACCGGAAATTCTGGTAAGACAAAAATATCCCTAAAACCTTGTATGTAGTCTGTTCTAAAATCCTCTCGGGATGCGCCTAGTAGTAGCGAGAAATTATGGTCGGTGAAGCTTTTATCGATATTAAGTGTAGCTCTCATATTGTTGTAGAAGTCTTGGCTGTTATACTGGGTGAGCGCAGAGCGCAGAGGAACAGCGAAGCTCGGAGTACCATCGGGATGGTAGGACTGTACCATCTCTCTGAAATTTTTATTTACCTGTGTGGCATATTTTGGCGCGTAATTAACCTCTGCAGTCAGCCAGTCTAAGGGTTTATAGATAATCGAAGCGTTAATCGATCCAAAGGGAGCTTTATTCATAGCGACCCCTCCGTCTGCAGCTGCTGAAACAGGGTTGTTCCCATTCCATCCCAGCCCCCAAGATCCATCGGAATTTCGAAAGGATTGATTGGCAGGGATGCTGCTCATCCATTGAAAAAGATTTTCTACCCCCGCCGAGGGTGATTCTACGATTGGGTTTACGTATTGCAGATCTATTTTCGCGGAAAATTTTTCGGAGAATTTTATATCGACGTTGTTCCTAATCGTATACCTTTTAAATCCGCTGTTTAATGTTAATCCATTTTGATCATAATAGCCAAAGGAGGCAAGCATTTTTACATTTTTGGTTCCTCCGTTGATGGTTAAAAAGTGGCTTTGCTGAAAACCGTTACCCAATAGGGCTTCTTTTTGCCAGTCGGTATTAGGAAGCTCATCCGAACTTCCTGAGCCCTGCTGGCGGTACCTTTCGATGAGCTCATCAGAATATAAAGGAGAGCTGCCGACATTGGTGTATGCCTCATTTGTAAGCAATATATGATCCAGTGCGTTAACAATTTTAGGCATATTGGTCGGGTTCTGCCATCCAAAATAATTGTTGTAGGCGATTGATATTTTTTCCCCTTCACCCCTTTTTGTTGTCACTAGTATAACTCCGTTTGCCGCTCGAGATCCGTAGATTGAAGATGAGGCCGCATCTTTAAGGATAGATACTGATTCGATTAAATTTGGATCAATATTATTAATAGATCCTTCAATCCCATCAATGAGCACTAATGGGCCGGCGCTACCGATTGTACCGATTCCTCTGATGCGGATATCGCCTCCATCGCTACCGGGCTTCCCTGAACGCTGGGTGATTGTCACTCCGGGCGCCATCCCTTGGAGAGCGGCAGTCGTTTGTCCTACTGGACGTGTAGCCATATCTTTACCTGATACAGCGGAAACTGCGCCCGTTAAGTTGGTTTTCTTTTGTGTACCGTACCCCACGACAACAACTTCCTCTATTTCGGATTGATCTTCTTTAAGTCGCAGCAAGATGGTGTTAGTTTTATTGGCCGATACCACAAAATCTGTTATCGATTCCGGCAGATAGCCTATGTGATGAACATGCACATTGTAAACGACTTTGTCGGAAAGCGTATTGATTTGAAACACACCGTCCTCGCCGCTGGAAATCTCGACAACCAGCTCGTCGGTCTGTGAATTAACAAATTTTACTGTCGCCCCAGGTAAGCCTTTACCATCCATGGTAATTATTTTACCGGTTGTACTGATGTTAGATTGGGCATTAGTTGCTACATAGCAGAATAGCAAAACCCCAATAAAAAGGTGGTTTATTAATTTGGTTATCATAATTACATGTTAGTTTATACTAGTTATTAGGGTTAATTAATGGCTTTTACGGTGTCATTGCCTTTCTCATTTTTGTTATTTCTATGATGTTATCTTTAAGTTGAAACGAGCAGTTGTTTAATTGGCAAAAATTCCCAATTAATGTTTCTAAATTATCATCTCGGTATAAGCTACCCGTGAAATTTCCATGCAAGATTGATTCTTCGTCAGTGAGCACCGTGACGTCGAAAACCCGTTCGATTACTTGGAAAAGCTCCTGGTTCTCGATTTTTAAGAACTTTATCTCCGTGTTTGTCCAAGAGACAGTGCTTCGCGGGCTGTTGATTTTAGATTTTATTTTCTCTAAGCTCACCTGTTTTATCGCGGTTGTTTCTTTAAGATCCATGGAATAGGCGTAGGTCTTAGGGTTGATTTTTAAGATTTGCTCAGTGCGAAGGAAAATTTCCCCCGTCTGTAATTTTTCTATATCCTGAACAACGATTTTACCTTCTAGTAGCGTTATATGAATTTGGTTTGGAGGTAGCGCATTGACAATAAATTTGGTTCCGATAGCTTTAGTTTCAATGCCCTGATTAATAACACGGAAGATATTATTTTTATTCTTGCGTACAGAGTATACCGCTTTACCATTAAGCTGAGTGACTAACCTATTCTTCGCGTAATCGCCCGAGTATTTTACTGCCGTGTTGGGCGCCAATAGTACGGATGAGCTGTCCGGAAAATAAAAGCGTTTAGTGATATTGGAATAATTATTAAATGCGTGCACCGGGTTAGAAAAGGCGACTTGAACATCTTTATTAATTTTCACATAGGATAGCAAAAAAATAAGCAACAGTATGATCGCGCTCCGTTGGGTGATCGGAAACTTGCTGTGATTAGATTTAATTTCCTTTTGGTTTTTCCACACTAGTAAAGAAACGGAGGCCATTATAAGGAATGCCGCAGCGCGATTGACCAAGCGAACATATAACTTTAACTTTTTGGGATGGCCACTGATCTGCTGATCGATCTTTGCTTTGATTTCCTGCTTAGCAGAATCTGATGCATTTGGTACGCTACTACGCCCAGAAGATCCGATGTATTCATATATGGAATCCACAAAATTTTGTTCTGTGGATGTTGCCTCACCTTTCGTATATCTACGGAAAATGTGAAGGATCTTCTTTTTAATGGATCGACGTTTCCTTTGCATGGAGAACAGCTTATATTGGTTGCTTTCTCTTATGTCGTATCAAGGTGCGCTAACTCCCAAAAAAAAATAGAAATAATGTAAAAAATATTTTTTGGAAGAGGCTGCGTAGTAGACTAATTGAATTTAATGTTTGGTTTTGGACCGTTTTGGGAGATATTTTCAGCAGCTCGCTTATCTCTTTTGTGGTAAGTTCTTCTTGGAACCGCATTTTGAAAATTTCCCGTCGTTTTTTTGGTAAACGTTCGATTAGTAGGATGATGATTTCCTTAAGTTCTTTTTCTAAAAATTTGCTATCCGCAAATTCACTATCTGCAATAATTTCTGCAATTTCATCAATTTCTTGTTGATAGTAATCCTTCCTGCGAATTTGATCGATCACCTTAAACTTTACAGCTCTAGAAAGGTAGCTTGTTACCTTATCAATTGCTAGACTTTCCCGTTTGGTCCACAGATCGACGAATATATCCTGAACGACGTCCTTTGCCAGGTCATCGCTTTTGAGTTTTGAAGCAGCTTGGGTATAAAGTTTCTCCCAACTACGTTCATACAATTCGTTAAATGCCTGACGATCTGATTTTTTTATTCTTGAAACAAGTTCCTCATAAGATAATATGGAATGGTTGGTTTCCATCTATGGAGAGTCGGTTAATAATCTAGCAAACAATATTAGAGATTCTATAGCACAATTCAAAATGTCTATTTTAAGATTAAACGGTGGGACTCAGCATGTGAATAACTGGTGCTATCGGGATTTGTCCAACGGATTTCATAGTGATATTCAAGGTATCCGAAAATCTGTTGTCACCTAAAAAGCTAAAATTAGGACTTTATTAGTTAACTATTTTTTCACATTGTTCTATTGGCCAGCAAAATGTTTAACCTGAGTCAAGTAAGTTAACCATCTTGAGGAATAAGCAACGTACGAATTCAGTTACTTATGATCGAAACGAGGTGTCTGACCAGGAAAGCGCATTCACAAGTGTACATCTTCGAAAGACATGGAATAATTAATAAATCGGAACAGTTTTCTCCTCGACTGCAGACAACCTATTCGGTGAATGGCTCGCACACTCACTTATCGTTTTGTCTCCTTTTTATTCGGCAGCGCTGCAAACTGATGCCGAATACTCATGTTTGGTTGTATCTAAGAATCCTTCTTGATTTAACAAGGGAGTATCTCAAAATTTCATTGTTAGAAAATGGACAGCGGTTTTGTTTCTTTTGATAATATAATCTATATTGTGGTATCAGAAAACGTTTCTCGGGAATGAATGATGAGCATATTAATCAATTTAAACTACCCATTTGGAGATCGAGATAATAGTTTTAACCTTAACGCTGAGTTAATGTTAGAGTTTTAATTTTGAACATAAAATGGTGGACCACGCAAAATTAAAAGAATGCTGGCTGGCCGTCCAGAATGACGGTGACCGGAAATCTTTCGATCGTATTTATTTAGCGACTTGGAGGACACTCTATAGTTATGCCTGGAGCCGTACGCATGACGAGGATGTGTCTAAAGATATGGTACAGGATGTTTTTGTGAAGCTATGGAATAAGCGAAGTACGATTAACATCCGTGATTATGTGATCGCTTACCTGATGACATCACTCAAAAATCAACTGATCGATTATTTCTATAAAGAAGATAGAAACAATACCGTTGTCCAGCGGGCGTACTACCTAATGGAGATGGTAGTCAAGCAAGATGAACTCGGGCTGAGCTATGAACGTGCGGAAGAGATTTTGCAAGAAGAAATGGAGAAAATGCCGGGCAATATGCGGCAATCCCTGCAGTTGCGACTGGAAAATTACGATGTTAAAGAAATTGCACAGACGCTCAATTTAGCTGATCAAACCGTTAGTAACTTGTTATCGGAGGCAAAAAAAAGATTGCGAAAGGATCTTCCCAAAAGATTCGAAAACTATAATAACATCCACTCCTTCACTTTTATTTATTTTGTTTACCAGCTGTTAATAAATTCTTAATCATTTTTTAAAGTAAAATAAGTCCGCTTTTCCGTCATCTATTTAAAACGTAAGAAGTGGAGTTTGATAAATTTAAAGAATTATTAAAAAAATATCGGTTAGGAACGGCCAGTCGAGAAGAAATCGATTTGGTCAATCGGTGGTATGATGAATTCGGCGACGATTTTCCAGAATTTGAAAAAAGCGAAGAGAAAAAATTGCGCAATGATATTTATAACGAAATCCAAACACGAATACATGCAGATCATATAGATGAAAATTTGCTGCTGATTCCAAAGAAAGATCCTATAAGGAAGCGATTAAGCCCTTATATGCGGGTTGCAGCCGTGACTATCGGTAGTTTACTGGTCTTAGGGTTTTTATGGAAGCTGCGTGAACGAGAAAATCAGAAATCCACGGCTGACCCTCTTGTGGTTGTTGAAACTAAAGTTGGGCAGGTCAAAAGAATCCTTTTACCCGATAGCTCGGTGTTGTGGCTAAACCACGGGAGCAAACTCACAATTAGTAAGCAGTTTAATTCCCTGTCCACAAGGCAGGTTAATCTATTGTGTGGCGAAGTTCATTTTAAAGTGAAATCGAACCCCCAAAAGCCTTTTGTCGTCTCCTCGTCTCACATGAAAACCCGGGTGCTGGGTACATCATTTACGATAAAATCCTATGAAGAGCTTCCTTACGAGCGGATAGTCGTCACCAGTGGGCGTGTACAAGTTAGTAGTGTAAATGGTCGAAATAGTCAAACTTTGACTCCTGGAGAGCAGCTGAAAATTAATAAAGAAACGGGGAAAGTGATCTTGGACCGTGTAGACCCCTCATCGAGCAGCTCATGGATGGACGGAACAACACACCTCGATCAGGTTTCATTTGGTGAATTGGCTCTTGAACTAAAGAATAAATACATGTTAGAGTTAGTGGCCGGCGATGCGGAGGTCACCGAACAAAAATATACATTGACGATCGATCGCACAATGCAGGCAGATGAGCTGCTTGAAGTGATCTGTCTTATGCACAATAACCAAATGAGAAAGGAGGGCGATAGGTTAATTATATATTAAAAAAGTAGCCGGCGGACGTTTGCAGCGTCCCACCGGCCTTCAGGAATGATCTTGCAAGCGTGGGTAGCGACAAGCAAGGTCCGATCAAGTAATTTTATAGTGTTGACACCAATTACTGATTCCTATTTGTGCAAATATATAGTTTGTAAACCTAGGAATCAGCTTCTCCAATAAGAAAATAATGAAGTTGAAATTATCAGTCAATTTTAAGAGTATCATGAGATTATCTTTAGTCGTCGTGTATATCGCGATTACGATGACCGGCACGTTAGCGGCCGGAAGTTCTAAAGCACAAGTTTTGGAACAACGAATCGAAATAGGTAACCGGGTCACTAATGCATGGGAGGTAATTAGGGATCTTGAAAAGCAACAAGTAAGGCTTGCGTACGATACGGACGCCTTAAATCTGAAAACAATTAAACCGCCAAATATTAAAAAAGGCCGTACGGGCACTGTAAGAGAAATATTGAGGGAAACGTTTCGAGGGACAGACGTTGAATTTGAAGAGAAATCGAAATTCATCATCCTTAAACGAAAACAACAGCCTGGACGGGTGACAGGAATGGTTAAAGATGTTAGCGGCGCGCCATTAATAGGCGCGACGCTAAAGATCGTCGAAACGAACCAAACCGTTGGGGCCGACGAGAATGGTCGGTACACAATATCGTTGTCTCCTGGTATGTACACCCTAGAGGTATCATACATATCCTACGGAACGCAGCGCAAAAAGCTGACCATCCAAGAAGGGCAGACGCAAAGGTTAGATGTGGTCTTATCTACAGAGGGAGGTGCGCTAGATGAGGTTGTTGTGGTGGGGTACGGGACTCAGCAACGGGCACATCTAACTGGCTCGGTGGGGACATTAGAAAGCCAGAAGTTAAATGCTGCGCCTGCCATAAACCCTTCTGACGCTGTTGCCGGCCGGATACCGGGCTTGGTGGCGCTCACGCCTTCAGGAGAGCCAGGAAGCAGCTCGGGAATTTCTATTCGGGGTAGCAACACTTTAGGGAATAATACCCCGTTGGTGGTAGTTGACGGGGTGCCCAACCGTGAGTGGGAACGTCTTAATCCACAAGATATCGAAAGTATCACCGTCTTAAAGGACGCTTCGGCAGCGATTTACGGAGCAAGGGCCGCTAATGGAGTGATCTTGGTGACAACAAAGAAGGGCGCTTCTGGCGCTCCGCGTGTGCAGTTCAATTATAATGAAGGTATCGCAAAGCCTACTGTTGTTCCTGAGGCGGCCGATGCAGCCACCTATGCAGAATTGCTAAACGAGATTTTGCTCTACGAAGGAGGCACGCCGATGTATTCGGAAGAAGATTTGCAAAAATATCGGGATGGATCGGACCCTTTGCTTTTCCCGAACACCGATTGGTATGCTTCAACCCTCAAGGATTGGTCCACCCAGCGCACGGCCGATCTGAATATTTCGGGTGGTCAAGAGAGTATGCGGTATTATATTTCTGCAGGAACGCGCTATCAGGATGCGATATATAAGAACAGTGCTACCTCTTATAAACAACACAATTTACGGTTGAACCTTGATGGAAATATTTCACCGTATATCACTTATGGAGTGAATGTGGCGCTTCGCGAGGTAAACCGTCATTATCCGACCGAGTCCGGATCCAGTATATGGAATCGTCTGCGCGCCTCAAAACCAAATATGCCCGACTTCTGGCCGACAGGCCAGCCAGCAGACAATGGCGATAGTGGTAACCCTGTTGTAATCACGACGAACCAAACGGGGTACGATAGAAACAAAAGTACAGTGCTAGAAACTCGGGGGATTGTCGATCTACGTGCACCATGGGTCGAAGGACTTTCGCTAAGCCTGACAGCAGCGATGGACAATAGTATACAGAATGATAAACTATGGAAGACCCCCTGGTATCTTTATGCTTGGGATAGATCTTCCTTCGATGATGCGGGATTACCTCAGTTGAACCGGGTAGAACGCGGGTATTCTAATGCGGAACTGCGTCAGGATATGAGTGATAACCGCCTTGTGACTTTGAACGCATTGGGAAAATATCAGTTTAACTTGGATGACCATCGGTTTGATATCATGGCGGGTGTGGAGCGTATCGAGGGCGATAATATGAATTTTTATGGTTTTCGCAAACACTACGTATCTACAGCTATAGACCAGCTTTTTGCGGGTGGCGATTTGGACAAAAATAACGGCGGGTCGGCAAGTAAAGAAGCTAGGTTGAATTATTTCGGCCGGGTAAATTACAACGCCAAAAATAAATACCTGATGGAGTTTGTCTGGCGCTATGATGGTTCCTATATCTTTCAGGAAAATAGCCGTTTCGGTTTTTTTCCAGGAGTTTCTGCCGGTTGGCGGGTGTCCGAAGAGAAATTTTGGCAACCTGTAAAAACGGTGGTCAATGATTTCAAAATCCGTGCTTCTTGGGGAAAAACGGGGAACGATCGGATTGATCCTTATCAATTTCTGCCAAGTTATGCGTACGGAACCGGTACGACCGAGATGTATATTTTTAATGAGTCGGAGATGGCCAAGATATTGGCTGAATCCCGCATCGCGAACCCTGCAGT
>NZ_JABMCQ010000150.1 GCF_013179575.1 Sphingobacterium shayense
GGAAATCCTACATTATTTCGATAATCGTAGTACGAATGCTTCAGCCGAATCCTTCAATGCAAAACTGAAAGCCTTTAGAAGTGTGTTCCGAGGTGTTAGAGACACTACTTTCTTCCTATATCGGGTGGTGAAATTATATGCTTAAAAATCTAGCCCCTCAACTTTTCGGTATGATCCTTTTAAATTCCGTCCACAACTTTTGTACATGATCCTAAGGAACCGTACGAAAGTGTATCAGTTAAACAAAAAATAGATTGGCAGAAATATAGTAGTTTTCAGGTATTGTCGTGGTAGCAAAATGCATATATCTTTAGATGATAAAATCATACGGTTATGAAGAATTGTAGGAATCTCTATTTACTTTTGCTGGTTTTGCTGTTTTCATGCGGAAAGGGTAACGAAGAGAGAACAACTACAGACGACTTTGTGGCGCGGATGTCTGATAAAGCATATCTAGGAAGTGCGAAATCTACTCTTTATCTGCATGGATACGAGGCATTCCCGTCAGTGCCCGGAAAAGGAAGTTTTAGTTTAAGTAGTGTGTTGGGAGATAGTGTAACGTTGACTTTAATTTGTGAACTGACTAGCGGAGATGGATTCAGTTTTGGGATGCCTGGAAAGCAATCAGACAGAGCCTGGTCTGCCAAATTTGACTCAGGTAGCTTTGCAATCCAGGAAAATGGTATTATGTCGGGAAGTGTTCAGGCAGGCGACCAGGAAGTGTCTTGGGATGGGCAACTGTTCACAGATAGGATCATGCTAGATGTTAAATTAAAATATTTAAAGCAACAGGGGAGTATAACGGCCGGATCAATTGTTGTTATCCATCTTGACCTTTCTCATTCAAGTGGCGATGCTAACGAAGATGCTAATGGTTGTAGGACGATTGTCTGGGAAAACCGATCTGTATTTAATATTTATAATGGCGGAGTTGATATCATGCGAGTTCCAGTATGTCATGATTAACGTATATGTGCTATATGGTTCAAAATAATTGATTTGTAGCCTTTTTGCTTATCCACGAAAAACAGGGTTTTTATATGAATTTCATTTCCGTTGCTCTATGAATCAACGAGGCGGAATTGCTCACTTTAAATTTTTGCAATAGATTTCTTCGATGGGTTTCCACAGTGAGCGGGCTGATAAACATTTGTTCTGCAATCTGGGGGGTAGTCTTCCCAACTGCCATTAATTGGAGTACTTCGTGCTCTCTTTGCGTAATTTTAGGAACAGTGCTTTCCGGTTGTTTCATGATGGATTCTATTTCAGCGCTCAGAATCTTATCACCCCTCATTACGGCATGGATAGCATTTATGAGCTCACCGGCAGAAACATTTTTGAGCAGATATCCGGAAGCTCCGGCATCCAGCATGCGCTGCACAATACTACCTTCACTGATATTACTTATCGCAATTACCTGTGCTTTGGGGTGATTTTTTTTAACGGCCAATGTAGCATCAATACCGTTTATCTCCGGCATGTTGATGTCAGCTAAAACAACATCTGCCTTGTTGGTTTCCAGAAATCTCAGGGCATCTCCTGCATTGGTAAATGTATGCAGGAGTTTTATATCCTCATGATTATTGAGGATAAACTCGAACCCATTCAATACCAATGGATGGTCATCTATTATTATTACCGAAATCATATTATTCATATACGTGTTTATTTTTAAGGAATTATTTATTCCGGTTGATTTTAAATGGCATTCATGAACTCGTTTCTTATGGTTCATGAGCTCGTTACACTCAGTTATTTATGGGTAGGTATTTGAACGTGAAATGACAAACCCTTTCCCGGGTACGTATCTATTTCGAGATGTCCGTTTAACAATGCAATGCGGTTACGGATATTTGATAGCCCCATGCCTTTATTGTCTCCATTTCCGGTGCTTTGTTCAAACCCTTTACCATTGTCTTCGACGGAGAGATATAACATATCGTTCTCTTCCGAACATTGGACCCATACCTGATCAGCTTCGCTATGTTTCAGCGCATTGGTCAGCAGTTCCTGTACAATACGGTACACCGAAATCAGAAAAGGATGGGAATAATTTCCACGTAATTCCGCAGATTGAAAATCAATGGACATATGGGGTTGCGTCATGCTTTTGCATAAATCTTTCAGTGCATCTTCAAGGCCTCTATATAATAGTGAATCCGGCATGAGGTTACGGGATACACGACGTAATTCGTTTACAGATTGGTCAAGCTGACGTATGATGGATTGCAGATCTGTGATGGTTTCAGCATCAATTTCCGGTATATCTATATAATCCGTAACGGCCGAAAGCTTCATTTTTACGTTAGCCAACATACCCCCCAATCCGTCGTGCAGGTCTCTAGCCAATCGGCTTCGCTCCCGTTCTTCGCCCTGCAACATGGCATTATATAGATTGATCTTCGATTCTTGGCGATGATTTTTAAGCTCTTCTTGCAGCAGCAATTCCTTTTGTTCCAATAATCTTTTTTTATTCTTCTGCGTTCTATACCAGGTAAAACCCAATACAACAAGAAGCATACACAGCGAAACAGATACGATGGCGATACTCCGATTTTTTTGTAAGGCAAAAGCTTGTTCCTGATGTTGGGATTTTATCTTTAAAAGCTCCTTTTCTTTTTCAGTCGTTCGGTATTTATGTTCCAATTCCAGGATCTGTTCTCTGTTTTTGTTTGTGAAAAGACTGTCGGCAACAATCTTATACGCTTCATACCATTTGACTGCCTCTTCATATTGATGCAATGCAACGGTTGTCGTTGCTAAATGGTAATAGACCATCTGTTTGTTCGCTAAAGACTGTGTTTGTTCTATATACAGGAGCACTTCCAACAATTTTCCCTTTGCCTCGCTATTTTGTCCATTCTGCTGATATGCCTTGAACTGATCATAGAGAACTGTAGCAATGAGCTCGTCATTCTTCTGCCTTTTTGCGGCAACAAGGCCTTTGGAAAAATGTTCGTGGGCTCTTTTATGGTCTTTCGTAGCAACATAATAACTGCCCGATACGGAATGGTACATGGGGATATAGACAGAATTTGGTATGTGGCCTGCTATCCTGGAGGCCGTATCGAGCAACTTTTCGGATTGACGGTATTCCTTCGCAAACAAAGCATTTCGTGCTGCATTGACATAGAGGGTCAGTCTTTCTTCCGGGGCCTTTTTTTTCCGGAGTAAGCTTAAAGCTTTACGATAATATTGATCTGCTTTTGCGTATTCCTGTAGATTCATCAGGTTCATAGCAACATTTTGATAATTAGCGCCCAGAAGTGTAATATCGCCTGTCTGTTCAGCCAATGGAATCACCTTATCCAATAAAATCTCGACATACTCATTTGCCTTACCTTCACGTTGCAAAAGCGCGCCATAGCTTCCCCAGAGACGGGCACGAAAACGAACGGTGTTTACTTCTTGACCTGTATCCGTATTTTTCAGCAATCTCTCCGCTTCCATGTACAGGTCTTTTGCCCTGTTAGGGTCTTCGTCAAAATAGGCGGAAGCTGTATAGAAAGCGATCAACGCCCTATAATAATCTGTTTGTATTTTTGTTCCCAGCAGACTTTCTGCTTCAGAGATATATTGTAGAGCTTTATTGGTATCATGATCAGACCAGAAGAAACTCAGGTCGAGCAGGGACACCGCCTTTTCTTCCGGTTTTTTTATATGATTAAGCTCCCGGTACAGGCTATCACCATATCGAACGAGTTGATTTTCAGACTGGCAATATACTTGAGTAGCTGTCGATAAAAAATATAAAATAAGTAATCCTATTGTTTTCGACACGTGCAATACTTTTAATGTTTATCATGGTAATATACGTAAAATACCCTATTAACAATTCGGAACCATGCCCATGACTAGGCCATCGGGAGTCCAGATTGGAACTACACGCATTTGACAACCGGATACATCACCATCATCATTGATCATGACTTTGCGCTTGGTGTTAAAATTTAAACGCAGCGTAGATCCTTTGGGAAACGGGTCACTTGCTTCTTTGAAGTAAATCTGGGCGGTCATCTTCGCCTGCTCTCTTTGCATCGTTCCGTCAAAGCGCATATCCTGCGCCGCGCTTTCGGAATTGCCACTTATTTTTTCATTAACGATACGGAAGAAAGATGCCGATTCATCTTCCTCAATTCGAAAGTTAAGACCATCGACTTTCCCGCGCATTTTGAAATTAAGTTCGCCAAGTTTTCCGAAATTCGCCAAGAAAATGACAGATACGGAATCATCAGATGCTTCGATTAGCGTAATCGTTCCGTCACCGTCCCAGCTCATATCTTCAAAACCTTTCCCCGTAAGTACCTGCGTCACTGAGCCTTTAAAGGGTTTTCCTCCATATTCTCCCGTGAAATTCTTAAAGTTTGTATTTTCATCAATTTCTTTAGCGCATCCTAAAAATAGAATGCATCCAATTAATAGCACTATTTTTTTCATCTCACTGTCTATTTAAACTAGCGCCAGACCATTCGCCCTCCACCAGTTTCAATTCGATCTTTCCCTTTCCAGATCACTGGAATAACGCCAGGTGAATTGGGTTCCAATGGATCAACATTATATTGTTTTCCATCATTTGGAATAATTTTCATGTCCCACATATAACCTAGCGGTCCCGATTGTCTGTAGTCACTACCAATCAGCAGGTATTTCCCATCAGGAGAAAACAAAGGCCTTGATTCTTTAAAATTACTTGTCGTTACTTGCCTTAGATTTGAGCCGTCGATATCCATCGTATAAACATGGTTGGCAATTTGTAATGCAAGCTGGGTTCCTTGTTGATTAACATCCAATTTGCCCCACTCTTGATAGTCCATTTGCTTGACCAATGTTCCTGATGTATAAGGGGGATCGAGTCGAATAATGTATTTACCATGCATAATCAGCAAGGAATTATTAGGCAACCACAATCGGGAATCATTAAAACCAAAACGTTCGCCATTGATATTAAGGATACGTTGGACAAATTCACCGTTTCTTTTCAAAATAGTAATCCCATCCTCTTTATCGGTGGATGTGACCATAATTAAACTATTGTCAGGGGAAAGAAATCCTTTGCAATAGGTGTTGCCTCCGGGGCTATTGTAAATAAACTCTTCCACAATACTTCCATCGGCAATATCACTTAAAGTAAATCGGTTATCATATTTCCCCAGACTACTCGCGTTTATCACGTTCAGTTTCAGTTTGCCATCACGTGATACATCAAAATTATTCAGTTTGGAATCGTCAGGAATAAAAGAACCACCAACGCCATCCGGTAAACTTACTTTGAGAATACCTTTGGTAGCCCAGTCGTAATAAATCGTACCTTTCAATTCCCTGGGATACAGTTGATTTCCTCCATTTTCTACATCTCCATCTTTAGAGCATGCTGCGAAAGTGATTAATACACATATGCAAATAGCAAGGATTGTCGTGAAATTTTTCATGTCCGTCGTTCTTTAAATTTACCAATCAAAGGTAACGTACCGTAAAAAGGCAGTCAATCCACGAAAACTAGGATATTTAGGCAGCGATGTAAATGCCTTCACTTGAAAAAAGTAGTAATTCCCCTCGTCCATCTGTGGCCTGGGAAACCCCACCGCTTCTATCAGTGACTGTTCTAGCTTTCGGTATTTAGGATGAATGTGGGTGACTTTTAGGGAGTTCCCCTTTCTTTCGCGTATTATCGACAAACTTCCGATTGTAATTCCCAGTTCAATCACTCGAACTTTCAAATAATCGTTTCAATATATTTTTTACTGCTTAATTTCAATATATTTGAGAAAAGGATTCAATAAGACAGCACTATGGTGTTAATATAGATTTACCCGGAAATACATGTGGCTGCTGATTCAGCAATTGTTATTAGTGAAAAATTCCAATTCGAAGGAAGTATAAATCGCCCAAAGCTGGTAGCATTTCCCGTGATTTCATGTCCTTGGCGGTAATTTCCAGAACTTTTGCAAGAAACGTCTGCTCGCTACCATCCAAATGGTTCGCGAGGTAATATTGTAAACGGTGAAGGTAGAAACGTAAATATTCCTGTTCCTTAAGGCTAAAAATTCGCATGACAAAATAACCCGAAATGTGAATAGGGTTCATATGGAACAACAGTCCAATATCAAAGCCTACGCTTTTGTTTCCCTGTTTTTCTGAGTATAAGGCGTTTGTTTTTAATGAATTTGGGATTTATTCGAGGTAACTTTTAAAGAATTTATCTTTGCAGTTACGTGTTTTTCTAAGCGCTTTACGCGAATTAAGTTTCTGCACTATAGGAAATCATAGGTGTCAAGCGTTGTCCGCAAGCCTCAGGCATACGGGATGATTGGAGCGTTATGAAAATATGGTTGTAAGCAGGCATCAACCATGTTCCTTTTGTTGGACACGCTTTACAAATCAGACGCAGCTGTTATCGTATTTGTGTTTGGTTGCATAATCTTTGGGACTAACACCGTACTGTTGTTGGAAATTTCGAGAAAAATGTGACGCGGTACTAAAACCTAAAATATCCGCAATTTCATAGATCATATATTCGCCATCTAATAATAGCCGCGTAGCCTTTTTTAATCTAGTTAATTTTATAAGTTCGTTGGGAGATAGGCCTGATAGTGTCTTTGTTTTGCGATAAAGAGTAGGTCTACTCATATTTAATCGATCTGCTAACATATCAACAGATAGGGATGAGTCTGCCATGTTTTCTAAAATATGCTTGTTGATTTTCTTTAAAAAAGCCTGGTCAGCCTTGTTATGCCCGTCGAAATCCAATACGCTCTCAGGCATACGCTGAAAGTGATCCTGTATATACTTTCTGTTACGCAACAGATTTGCTATTTGTGTGACTAGGAAATTTGGTGAAAATGGTTTTTCAATATAGGCATCAGCGCCAAATTCCAGTCCTTCAATTTTCGATTGTAAGCTCGTTTTTGCCGTCAACATAATAAAGGGAATATGATTGTATTTTTCATCTTCTTTCATTTTGGCGCAAAACTCATAGCCGGATAATCCAGGCATCATGATATCACTTACTACCAAATCTATATGATGCAGATGAACATAATCCAATGCTTCTCGTCCATTAGTCGCTTTTAGGACTTCGTATTTGTCTTCTAAACTATCAGCAATAAAATCCAAGATGTCGACATGATCGTCAGCTAACAAAATAATGGATTTTTCCGTATCGACGTTTGTAGGGAGCATAGTGTTTATAAAGGTATTTCTATAACAAATATATTTAAATTTTTTGAATCATTTTTATACGCTAACGTCCCTCGGTGTAACGATATAAAGGATGAAGCTAGGGCTAATCCCAAGCCTGAACCGTTAATACGGTAATGTTTGCTGGCCCGTTGAAATGGCTCAAAGATTAACGACTTATCTTCATCCGAAAGCAAGACGCCGTCGTTCATTATTTCGATACGGAAAAAATCTCGATCGGGTATTGTATGTAAATTGATGTGAATTTCATTATCGGCATACTTAATTGCGTTCGATAGCAAATTCGAAAGTATTTTATACATCGCTTCTATGTCGACATTGGCGTAAAGCCTACGTTGCACGGATTTGCTGACCTTGAGTTGTTTGGTTTCTATTAAAGGCTCGAAGTCTTGCAAGCATATAGATAAAAGAGAGCTGATGGAGTGATTTTTAAGGTTTAGTGAAAAGTGGCTGCTTTCTACTTTTCGGAAATCTAATAGATTATCAGTCAATAAAAGGAGTCGGTCTGTATTTTGGTGGATTGTCTTTAGCCACTTTTCTGACTTTTCAGGTGTATTCCCCTCTATTATTTTTTCTAGAGGACCTTTAATCAACGTCAATGGCGTTTTGATTTCATGGGTAATGTGCATAAAGAAATCCATTTTGGCTTTGTATAGCTCTTTCTCGTTGTGATTTTTTATCGTTTCAAGTCGCCTCCGATTCGTTTCCTTTATTTTTTGGTCATAGCGTTTGATAAGCCATCCTATTAGGCTGGCGGCTAGTACGCCATACAAAATATATGCTGGAACACTTGCCCAAAGAGGGGGAAGTATTACGATTTCCAAAGATTTTATGTTTGAAATCGGCATTCTATTCGCATCAGCCGCCATCACTTCAAAGGTGTACTTCCCCGGTGGAATCTTGGTGAAATTTGCTTTTGTATCTTTTTGCGAAAATGTCCATGTCGTGTCTAGTCCTACTAACCGGTAGAGATAAGAGGTAGAGCTCGCTGAAGCAAAGTTTAATGCAACAAAATCAAGACTAACCGTTGATTCATCATGTTTGAGTTTTAGACTCTTTGTATAGAGTATTGATTGCGACAGCTGGTCATTTTTGCTATGGGGAGTCAATTCGCGTTGGTTTGCTTGAATGCCGGTAATATAGATAGGGGTGTCGAAGTCCGTTTTATATAGGTCTGTGACTGAAGATGGATTGAAGCGAATCAACCCTTTTGATGCGCCGAAGTATAGCCATCCGCGGGAATCTTTGAATGCAGAGTTGTAATTAAACTGCAAGTCTAATAATCCGTGTTCCAGGCTGTATGTTTCAATTCGACTAGTACGGGTATCCATTTTCACCAAGCCCTTGGTCGTGGATATCCAAAGGTGTCCGAAGTTATCCTCCTGCATCGCCAGTATGAGATTGCTTGGTAATCCATCTTTCGTAGTAAAGCGCTTAAAAGACTGGTCACTTTCATAGAGACATAACCCACTCTCGGTTGCAATCCAAATTGAACCATTGGAATCCTGAAACACACGATTAACGCGATTGCTACTAATGGTTTTGTTATTTTTCGGATCATGAGTAAAGCGTATGGGTTTTTCCGTCCCCGGTTCTAGTTTATACAATCCGTCACGCCACGTGGTGAACCATAACGTATGTTTGTTATCTTCAAAGATAGATGTAAAAAAGACATGGCCCGGAACTCGTTTATACGGTATAAATTGATCTTTACCCGGAAGAAATTCGACGACGCCAGGACCTGTTGATAGCAAAATTTTGCCATTTGATGTTCTAAAAATATGATAGACAAAATTGTTCTTTAAGGCATGGTTCGTATTGTTGGAGTCAAAGTGTTTTATCACTTTCTTTTTAGGTATGTCAATAACATCAAGCCCTTGAAAAAAGGTGCCGATCAATAAGCTATCACCAGCGATTAGTAAGCCGTGTATGTTTGTATGAGCGAGAGGGGAGTCGGATCCGAAATTTATGAAATCATCAGTCTTCTGATTCCAGAACGACAGCCCTTGATCTTCGGTGCCAATCCATAGGTTTTCCTCCTTGTCTTCAACAATTTCTCTAACCGCGTGACCGACGATGGAATTTCGAGAGTTGCGAGGAAATATCTTCTCAAATACGTTATGCTCGGAGTGAAAATAATTTACTCCGCCGAAAAATGTACCAACCCATATCCCATCTTGGTTATCTTTTAAAACGGTATAAATGGCATTATCTGAAAGACTCCATGGATTGTCTTTTTCGTGGAGAATAAATTGGGTGGTATTAGATTTTATCTCATGTAAAACTAACCCGCTCTCCGTAGCGATCCATAGTTGGTTGTCGTTGATCTGCTTTATATCCCGCACATAGAGAGGTTTATTTCCCGTATTCTTAATGACGTGTCGCGATTCTTCCGTTTTTCTGTCCCATTGGAATAGCCCTTGCTGGGATGTTCCAATCCAAATGTTATTATTCTGATCAGTAAACAGTCGTTCTACCCTTCCTAGGAATGATTTGTTGTTTGAAAAAAGATACCGTTTTCCGCTTTTAAGGTTGCAGATACTTTTTTTTAGCCCTATCCAAACCTCGTTATTGTGATCGATGCAAAAAGCGTGAGTAACCTCATTCCACCGCCTGGCGTATGTAGTATCGAGATACTGGGTTTTTGGATCGTATTTATAGAGTCTACTGTTGCATATAAACCAAATATTGCCATTCCGGTCTTCTTCAATTTGTAGAGTCTCTTGCTTTTTGATTTTATCAAAAAGAGAAAATTCTTCTTTTTGGGGGTTATAGATATATATACCCTGATCTGTTCCCACCCAAATTTCATTTGTATTCCGTACCATTAGGCTATGGATGAGGTTGCTGCCCAAGCTTTTTTCGTTTTCCGATTCGTGGAGGAAAGTTTTAAAATGAATACCATCAAATCGGTTCAGCCCATCTCGAGTGCCAAACCAAATAAAGCCATTTTTATCTTGCACACTGCATAAGATGGCATTGTTCGAGAGGCCATTGTTCACTTGAAAGTGGTTGAAGTAATATGGAGATGCTGACAAAGTTATCCCAGAAAGACAAAATAAAAATAGGTTCAATAGCTTCGTAAACATGTAATTAGGTGTTATATTTTAAAAATACCATAATTTTTGTAAAGAGAGGTCATATCGTTTAGAAAGCTCATTTTTTGCCGTTTTTGCCAAATCTCAAACTTTTTTAAGGAGAATAATTGGATAACGGTGCAACGAACGAATGATACAATTATGAAACAAACTGATACGATTATATAAAATAATTAACTTGCGGTTGCGTAAAATTGTATTGCCGATAACTTGTTGGAGAAGGTTCATGATTCTTTGCGTTTAACACCTTCGAAAGTGGAGCGCGAAGACCAGTAACGTTTCGCAGGAAGGTAGCTATTGCTTACCCATACAAGATTGATGACGCATCTTTATTTTATCGAGGATAAACCAGCCCTCTAGCGTTGCTTTAAATGGATTTTTAATGTGTTTTATGAGTTACAATTTATTGATAATTAAAAGTTTACTTTTCGGTGTTTTGCTACCGCATCTATCAATTGGCAAATGCGGCGTATTTGATCAAAAACAGGAGCGTCAGGGTTCGACCGTAGAGACTGACCGACGAAGTTCAAAAAAGGTCGATTACCTCACGGTATCCGCCGATTCGATAAAAGTTGTCATAGATGATAAGTTACCTCTTGCTGATCCTTTTGTGTTGTATCATCAAGGGAAGTATTATGCCTATGGAACACGGGTTAATGGGTTTGAAGTATATGTATCACATGATCTTAAATATTGGAAGCGTTATCCGCGGTTAGCATTATCACCCAATGATTCTTGGGGGGAACGGTGGTTCTGGGCCCCCGAAGTGTACT
>NZ_JABMCQ010000151.1 GCF_013179575.1 Sphingobacterium shayense
ATAGCAATTCCACTTGCTGGCTCTCGGTTAAATCTTCGGTAATTTTCTTTGCCATTTTTTCTCAAAGTTTATCGTATAAACAAAGATACCAAAAAAATAAAAATGCTATTTTTATCTCTTTATCAAGAGTAGTTTCGTTGCGCATTCGGATGCAATCAGAAGACCTGCCGCCAGCATAATTACATCTTTTAAAACAAGTCTTCCCGCTCCCGAAAGATAAGGAAATCCATAATTCGGAGTAGGGAAATCACCTCCAAGGTTAGCAACATACACTTCGGGGGTTGTTATCAAAAACGACAGCGTAACAATAGACATAATCGCAGTTAGTAAACCGCCAACCAATCCTATCTTAGGACTCCACACACCAAACAATGTTAATACACCGATACCAAGGATAACAGCTCCTAAACCATAGGAAAATATATAGGTGTGATTTGCCCGATGCCAATCGATATTTTTAGTAACAGTTGCTCCTTCTGGATTTTTGTACTTCTGATATTCAGGCGCTTCCTTTTCATAGAAAAAACTCATCAACGGACTATTCGCGACGAAAGGGACAATGCCATCAGCCTCATATTGGAAAGCTTTCAGTCCCCCAATCCAAGCCATTACGATGAATACGGTGATCTTTAAAAACTGAATAAATACGCTCTGTAAACCTGCTAATCGATTTAAAAATTCCATAATAAGTTTCTTTTCACAAATCTACAAAGCAGATAAGCAAAATAAAATGGACAAAAGCAGCTATTGTTTGGACAAATTTGCAACCTGAGATATCCCAACTTGTTGCCGATACTGCAATGGCGATATACCTACAATATTTTTAAAATAACGACTAAAATAGTGCTGATCTTGGAAGCATAAATCATAAGCTATCTCTTTGATAGATTTAAAGGTTAAATGCAATAATTTTTTCGCTTCCAAGATGGTTCGTTCTTGTATAATCTTCGATGGACTTTTCTGAAGCGATTTTTTTATTCTCTTACTTAATGCCTCACCGGTCATATTCATAGCTGAAGCATAGAATGAAATCGATTTTTCCGTTTTATAATTTTGTTCTACTAAATCCTGAAATACAATACCATCGACACTCGTCAACTGTAAGAAATAATTATGCTCGTCGATAAATTTTTGCTTTTCATCGCTCGTCAGGGCAAGTATCAATTGTAAATAGGATTTCAAAATCGCGTTCTTAAACTTACTTTCTCCCCCTATTAATTGTATCATCTTCTGACACGATTCCAACAGTTCTGCAAAAACGGTCCTTGCTAAACTAACGTGAGGAAGCTGATAAACGGTATTAAAAAGAAGTCCGTTGCAGGCGACATCGTGTTTATGAAGCTCAATACAATAATAATCTCCGTTGAACAAGACTTGCATCACATCACACGGAGATTCCTGTATGGAAAGCAACTGGAAATGTTGATGCGGAGAGATAAATATCGCAGAAAATGCTGGAGCTTGGTAGTTCACGTCGTCTATGCTATAGACTATTTCACGCTCGGTCAATACCACTTGATAATAGTTTAGCGCCTCTTCTACGTTAAGCAGGTTCAGATCAACTTTTCGGACTTGTATATCCATATCCAAAGATACAAAAACGGCTTGTTCTTATTCGCCAGGAAAATTAAGTATTATATTTCGTTCGACTACGGCTATTAATCGGACACAAAGCATTAGCATTGAGTTAGCTTGAAATACCTTCCTCATTGGTAAAGGATGGCTACTTATGTAACCCATTAATATTTAGCGAGGTATGCATTAACCATTATTCAGATTTAAAACCATTCCCTGAACTAAAGATCATTAAGAAACTATTATCATTGCATTAAGGTATCCCTTTGTTTCGCTCAACCTAAAAAAAGCGTTTATCTTTGTGCCGGTCAGCAGATTTGACCATTCGCAGAGAATTAGCTGGTATTAAAGAAGGTTCGAATCCTTCCTCTGCATCATATCGGAAGAGTCCCATTATAATTAACTCGCGTGATAGATCCCCTTCACCCGCCAGGGTCTATCACTTTCCTATATCAACTTCATAACGTGTAACCAAATATACCGACAAACCGCCTCGTTTTAAAGAATTCGTGGATCACACTGATATTTGTAAAAACAAATACAGCTATTTCAAATGAACTAAGAATAATTTTAATTGTAATAACATGTATTACAATTAAAATTATTTACTTATCTTTGTCTCGTCATGAACAATACAAGGTTTGCAACGGCTATACATATATTGGCTATTCTAGCGAAATTTCCAGAGAAATGGTTAAGTTCCGATTGGATCGCTGAAAGCATCAATATCAATCCAGTTATTGTGCGTAAAGAGCTAGGCACACTTCATGCGCACGGTTGGATTGTAAGTCGAAAAGGGAAAGTAGGCGGCACTAAACTTCAGGTTCCTCCCGAAAGCATTACGCTCGCAGAAATCTATAAAGCTGTAAAAAATACAGACGTGCTGGGTAAGAAAAATCTAAAGACAAATCCCTCTTGCCCAATTGGAAGAAACATAAACAATAACTTAGAAAGTTTGTTTATCCAGACAGATAGTGTAGTCATCGCTTCGCTGGAAAACAAAACTTTAAAAAAGTTTGTTGAACAATTCAGTTAATTTTTTTTCTCCAAAATGTAACAAAAAACATTACAAATAAAAAATATGAAAATAGGAATCACAGGAGCAACTGGACAACTAGGCCGTCTAGTTGTCGAAAAACTTAAACAACGTGTAAATGCTAATAACTTGGTAGCACTTGTACGCTCACCCGAAAAAGCTTCCGACATGGGAATAGAAGTACGTGAATTTGATTATAACAAACCAGAATCACTAACGGAAAACCTGAGCGGAATTGATAGCTTACTTCTAATATCGGCAAACCAAGTTGGGTTACGCAAAGCCCAACACGAAAACATAATAACCGCTGCAAAACAAGCAAACATAAAATGGATTGTATATACGAGTTTACTCCACGCCGATACCTCTTCCATGTCACTAGCGACAGAGCACATACAAACCGAACAAATGCTAGCAGACTCAGGTATTCCGCACACCATTCTGCGAAATGGATGGTATACGGAAAACTACACGGCATCAATTCTCGGATCGATTGAAGCGGGTTCATTTTTTGGAAGTGCCGGCGCGGGGAAAATATCATCCGCAACCCGAGAAGATTATGCAGAGGCTGCCGCGGTGGTGTTATCCACAGAAGGTCATTCAGGGAAAATATATGAACTATCTGGCGACGACTACTATACCCTAAGTGACCTAGCAACCGAGGTTTCCGCTCAAATAGGTAAGGAAATTCCGTATACAGATCTTCCTGAAGAAGAGTTCGCCAAAGCTTTAATCTCCTTAGACGTGCCGGAGAGTTTCGCTAAAATCATTGCCAATATGGACGTCGGCGCTTCCAAAGGGGATCTATATGATCAGGGCAATGTCCTCTCGAACTTGATCGGTCGCCCAACAACTCCCCTGTCGGAAGTTGTCAAACGTGAACTCACATAGTTAATCCGATCTACCCACGCACCTAGCGGTACTATACGAAAAGCACCGCTAGGTGCTTTTTGATGATTACTTTAGAAACTGCGAGTACCAGTATCCCGACGATTTAATAGTGCGCTTCTGACTTTCAAAGTCTACGTGAATCAGACCAAAACGAGGTCTATACCCTTCCGCCCATTCAAAATTATCTAAGAAAGTCCACACAAAGTACCCCCTTACATCAACCCCTTCTTGTTTAGCCCGCAATACCTGTTCAATTGTCTTTTGAAGATATATTTGACGCTTTCGGTCATCAACCTTACCGTCGATGACAAAATCTTCAAACGCAGCACCGCTTTCAGTAATAATCAAAGGAGGAATATTTTTATACGTGCTATATCGTTTCAAAATATGATACATCGACTCTGGATAAACTTCCCAGTTCATGGCTGTCATTTCTACTTTCCTTTTGGAAGCATTAACAATTTTTGCTCTCAAATATGGAACAAATAGGCTGTACCGAATAATTTCTCGTGTATAGTTCTGTAAGCCTATAAAATCCATGTCAAAAGAAAGGTTTCGCTCGTCATCCTCTTTCATGTATCGCTCAATTCTTTTTAAAATTGGCAGATCTTTTATAGGATATCCCATTCCTAACAACGGTTCTATAAACAACCTATTCAACAATGCATCCGCCCGCTTTGCCGCGTTGATGTCACGCGCAAGCAGTCTATATGGTTCAATATGTGAGCAGGAAAATGTCGTTCCAACACGGCTTCCAGGTAAAGTTTGTTTTATGACACGTGCTCCACTAGCCTGAGCCAATGCAGCATGATGTGTGGCCGCAAGAAAATTCTCTAGTCCCTTTCTGCCGGGAGCGTGCACGCCAAAGAAATAACCTGCTCCAGTGAATACAACGGGTTCGTTTAAAACCATCCAGTTTGTTACCCGATCACCAAAACGTGTTACACAAACTTGAACGAACCGCTCAAACCAGCTGACTATATCACGATTAATCCAACCTCCCTTAAGTTCTAATCCTTGAGGTAAATCCCAGTGATAAAGAGTTATCCAAGGGGTAATGCCAAGTTCAAGAGAAAGGTCAATAACCCTGTTATAGAAATCCACCCCCTTTTCGTTTATCTCTCCATCACCCTGCGGAAAAATACGACTCCAAGAAATAGAAAATCTATATTCACGAATATTCAACGAGGCCATCAGCTCTAGGTCGTCAACGAATCGATGGTAAAAATCACAGGCTACATCCCCGTGATGATTCGCGAAAATTTTATTTTTCTTTTTTGCAAAAACATCCCAAATAGACGCTCCTTTAGAATCTTTCTCATGAGCCCCCTCGATCTGGTAGGCCGCCGTCGACACGCCCCACATGAAATCTTCTCCGAAGGAGTCTTTGGTTATCAACATTTATTAATCATTTTGTATTTGTGCGTTCCGAAAAAGTATCTTTCGTAATTGTTTTAACGAGAGGATATCTTTCTTCTGCGGGAGTAAACTAATCTCCCCCATCCTTTCATGTACTTGAAAAAGTTTATTTATTATTTCAGCCGTACAATCTGGGAAATCCACCGTTATTTCTTGATCAGATTTTAGCCACGCTTCTATTTTTCGTATCGCCCCAGCATTTAATTTTTTCAATATGGGAACCCCTAATTGTGCAAGAGATGCGGCATTACACTGCTGTTCGTACTGATTTTTCATAGGCACGACGATCAATTTTTTTCCCAGAAATAATGCTTCAGCGGGTGCTTCAAATCCCGCTCCGCAAATTATCCCTTTCGAAGATACCATACTTTCAACAAAAGAACGATTAGAAATAGGGAAGAAATGTACGTTGCCCACGTTGTAAGCATACTCGGCATGCTTTGAATACACCTGCCAATCTACGTTTTTCAACTCACATAGAACCCGCAATATTTTTCTGTCACTGTAAGACGGAAGATAGACCGTATAATGACCCTTGCATGTAATTACCGCATCACGTATCTCCTTGCGAATTAAAGGCGTAAAGATATTTTCATCATACTGCGAAAAATGAAAACCAAAACGAACAGCGGCCGGTGCATAATTTTTTAAGATCCAACGGCCCACTGGATCAACAACATTAGGGATAGGTGCATTTTCGTTTAAAACCGCAGATTGATGACTTAACGCATAACAAGGCTTGCCATATAAACGACATGCCCAAGCACTAACCGGCTCGAAATCGCTTATAACAATATCGTACTGCTGCACTTGGAGCGAACAGAGCTCATTATAGAAACGTTTAGTTTTCGCCTTTTTATAGGTCGCCATCAGGTCAACCCCTCCTTTTTTTCCGAAAACAAAGCTTAACCCCTTCATCGTATATTTAACAGGGTGACCTAATTCAACGTCTGCTTCCGTGCCACTTATTAATACATCCAGATCGCCTTTTCCCTGTAACAAGGGTATTACATCTCGAGCTCGGCTAATATGGCCATTCCCCGTCCCTTGAATTGCATAAAGAATCCTCATATAACTAATCGGAGATAGATCGTAGGCGCGAAAAAGTAAACCATAACTCGACAAATACATTTTTTACCACAGGTCCCAAACATACACTCTTTGCTCTACTTACTCCCTTTAGTCCCTGCTGTTGTGGTGCATGCACTTACGTTCTCTTGAATCTAAAAGGCGAAAAGAAGGATGCATAACGTGTTAAAAATAATCGGATAATAATTTTCTGAAAGTAATAAGTGAACGCTTCCATAATCCAGTTCGTTTAAATGAAACAAAAAACTTCTGTATTGTAAATGAACGAATTACATATGAATACTATATCAATATAATATTATGTTTTTGTGAACAACCCAGCATATGCGCCTAATTGGATTCTTTGCTAAGTTTTAGATATTCCGTAAGTTCCTGTGCTGCAGCTCGCCCTGCGCGGTTTGCACCTATAGTCGATGCGGACGGACCATATCCCACTAAATGAATCCGGGGATCATTAGTCACCATCGTCGCAAGCCGCCCTCCCATTACAATTCCACCATCTTTACCGCGAAGCATAAGGGGCATTAAATGATCCAGCGAGCTCCGAAAACCTGTGCACCACAATATAACATCGACCTGCAGAGAACTCCCATCCACCCAACGAACCCCTGCCTCGGTAATCTCCGTAAACATAGGTCGTCGGTTTAACACCCCCCGTTCTCGCATTGCGACAATTGCGGGAGTAACAGGCAAGCCTGTCACCGAAACAATCGAACCCGCAGGCAAGCCTCGTCGAACCCGATCTTCAACGATCGCTACCGCAGCACGCCCACGTTCAGCATCGAATGGTCCTTCTTCAAAGACAGGCGGCCTGCGCGTCACCCATGTCGTATGTGTGACCTGCGATATTTCGTCAAGAAGCTGAATAGCAGAAATTCCACCGCCAACGATTAGAACATGTTTGTTTTTAAAGACAGACGCCGTCTGATAGTCCCTTGTATGCAACTGTAGGCCTTTAAAGATCGAGGCACCTGGATATTCAGGAATGTAAGGCTTGTCCCAGGTCCCTGTTGCATTTATTATGCCTTTTGCTGAGAAAAATCCACGATCAGTTTCTATCCGTAAAGAGCCTTCTCTCTCACAAACTACACGCACGGAAACAGGGCGGTATACTGTTAAATCGAACGTTTTTTCATAACATTCAAAATAACGAGGTACCGCGACATTCGCTCGTACCTCTTGGGTAGGTTCAGCAGGCACAGTTTCTCGAAAAGACAGCCCCGGTAAGTCGTGTATACCGTTTACTGTACTGAGGGTAAGGGACGGCCACCGGTATTGCCAAGCCCCGCCGGGATGAGTAGCCTGATCAAGTACAACAAAGTCTCTCCCCAGTCTTAAGCCTAATTTTTTAAGGTGATAAGCTGAGGATAAACCAGCTTGACCCGCTCCAATCACAACGATATCTGTTTTATAAATCAGTTGTGGTCGCATAATGCTCTTCTCCATGTTTGAATTTATTGAAATTGCGCCTTATCTTCCGAGTTATCAAGATACAAAATCTAATGGTATTAACTCTAATGTTCCAGCGACAGCCTCCTATCTTTATTTTAATCGTTGTTTATCAAAAACGCCTGTCATTATTTTAGTGGTTAAAGAACTCCAGAAGAAAACAAACTACAATTGGCGGGTTTCCAACACATGGTCTTATTTAGGAGCTTATAAAAAAGATAAATTCACACGATTTTTTTTTTGCCGGTCAAAACGACATAAAGATAAAATCAAACATAAGTCAAAAAGTATTCTAAACAATCTTATTAAAGAAGTCTGTTTGCATCCAATCGAACTCAATTTCTACCGCCTTCGATTATAATTGCATTACACTTTAAAACATACAATTATGAACGCATTAAAAGTAGCTAACTTTCCCAAAGTCATCACCAAGAGACCTACAATGTTAATAATCAGTTTAGGGGCGTTGCTATCCTTCACTCCTAGACCTGCAACCTCAGCCATTGATTTTGTATTAGAGACTGCTGGTAATCAAAAAACAATCGTATTACAGGAGGAACCAATCAATGTCCTCGGATATTATCAATTCCCAAACCGCGTTGCTTTTTTAAAAATTGAAAAACGCAACAACGATCTCTACGCAATTCAACTTTGGGACGGTAAAGAATACACTTTGAAACAGCTTGATCAAACCCATTTCGAAACAGAAGAAGACGGTAATACAATTGAATTTATCAAAAATAATTCTGGAAAAATTCACCAAGCAAAGTTATTAGGACGAATTATAACGAGGAAGGTTGAATTCAACCCAGAAGAAAGCATCCAGCTTAAAGATTCGGACCTAACCCTTTTAGAGGGCCGATATGCAAAGAGTGACGATGCTACATTGATATTAGACGTCCAAGCGAACCAAGGAGGACTCCTTCTCAAACAGTCCTGGGACGGCAAAGAAATCCAATTTACTGCACGCACGGCAAACTTCTTTCTCAATAGCGACGGCTTATTCCCCTTAACATTCACAATCGTGAACGGTAAGGTGACTGAACTTATTTGCTTTGAAAACGATGCTTGGATCAAACAAAAATAGGACAACATGAGGATATCATCTTACTTTATTTCCTGTATAGTCTGGATGTTAACAGTTCTGCAGGCCAATGTTAATGCACAACAAGTCGGTGACGAATTGTTCAAATATCCCATACTAACGCCGACCTATACAGATGGTAATGGACCACTTATTTTATTTGATCAGGCTCACAACAACGGCGTAAATCTACGCGGAAACTATAAGCCTTTCGCTACACTATTGAAGAGCGACGGATATTTACTAGAGCAAGTTCAAACGAACTTCGATGCTTTTACTTTAGACCGTGCAAAAATATTAATTACAGTAAATGCCATGGCAGATCCCACCAATTGGGATCTGCCTGCCCAGTCGGCTTTTAGCCAAGACGAAATCTTTCAAATAGTTCAATGGGTTGAAAACGGAGGAAGTCTTTTACTGATCACTGACCATATGCCCTGCGGGGGAGCTGTACAGGAGCTTGCTCGTAGATTCAATATAAATATTTTCAATGGTTTTGCCCTACGAAACGATCGTGCTGAAGAAATTTTTTCACGGAAGCGCGGTAGTCTTTTTGAAAACGAAATAACAAACCACAACGGAAAAAACATAGATAGCATAATGTGCTGGGGAGGGACAGGCATGATTATACCTTCTTCTGCGACAGCCCTCACACATCTTGGAAAGGAATATAGCATTTATCTGCCAAATCGTGTTTCTCAAATCGAATCAACTGTATCTGACACCGTTCCTCAAATATCGGGCGTCGGAATTGCAAATAGCGCGTATCTTCGATATGGAAAAGGTAGAGTTCTTGTTTTTGGCGATGGAGCCTCGTTTTCAGCCCAGCTTCAAGGTATTAAAAGCAAAAAACGAGGCATGAACCACCCAAGTGCGTCTCAGAACGCACAATTCCTTTTGAATATTATCCATTGGCTCGATCACCCTCCGGAATAACTACGGAACATTAATTGTCATCTCGTGGGTCAATATTCCCTCCGAGTTTTTAAATTCCACGTTATAATCCCCAGGAAACAGAAAAAGGGTGTCGCTCTTTCCGTTCATGATCATTTGATCTGCAGGTATACGGTGCCCTTTTTCAACTCCGTCATTATAAAAAGCCTGAACGAAAACGGCATCTTTAGAATCAGAAGTCGCCACAACGTATGCCTTTCGCGCGCCGCCAAGAGTGAGATATGCGGGACGACTAGAAGAATTGATATAACGAGGACTGATAATACTAATGTCGACATACCGATCATGAAATACGGAATCAGCATGTAATGCGACGATTGGTTTCCTGATTGCTCCCAAATTATTAGCTGCGCGAAACTCTTTTGATTCTAATTTGGGCTCTACATGCTCAATATGTTGCGATTGTGAAATACTCAACGGATCGACTCCTGTAAAGTCACGCAGAAATTCTCCCATATGCTTCCATCCGTTTTTAGACCCTTCAAAAACATGGTCATACCCCGTATAAATAAAAACTTTAGCAAGGGGGTCGTCCGCAAGCACATTAGCAAGGTTTTTGGCCATCACTGAATCTCGGGACCTATTCACGTAGTACCTATCCCGACCTGCACCGTTAAATGTCTCTCGACTATCAAATTCAATTAAAGTAAAACCTCGTTTTAATCCTTCCCTTATTAGCTCTCCATACATCGGTTCACGCCCATAAAATGATCCCGTCGTATCCGTCACTAATTTGGTATCGTTGATCGTCATGTTAGACAGATCTTCTACTGCGAAATACCGGAAACCTTGATTATAAAGCTCCTCCAAAAGACTTAATGCGAATGCTCGGTGAGATGGTATATGATGAGCTTCATTCAGCATAACCACAGATTTATCTTTTGCTGTTTCTAAAACAAAATCTCGAGCATCGACAAATTTGTGTGTTTCAAAGAAATTGGTATCACAATCAACGGTCAACCCTTGAAGATCCTTGCGATAACGATTATCAAAGTAACCAATCGCATTCTCCAAATCGCCTACAAACGAATGATAAGTCGCCATTGCCTGACACCAAATATGAAACCCAGCCTGATCACCGTCAGCTGGGGCTGATTTCTTTATCTCATTTAACGGTAGTATATAATTCTCAGGCTCCTTTTTATTTATATCCATCCCGATCTCAAAAGCTCGTTGTGCTTTCGTTTGTCCAAAAATCGGATATAGTAAAACTAGGTATACGAAAAATATTAAAGTCCCCCTCATTACTCTAAATTATAAAAAATATACGACGAGCTTTAAAATCATACGATAAATAACATGGAAAATACAAAGGATCATTTTGGCTACAAAAAAGCCAAAATGATTTTTTTTGCACAATTTTGTTTCAAAACGTTAAATTTACTTCCGAAAAAAGTAACTTAAGTTTTAGAATTGTTTTCTTTTTTACTAACTATCACGTAGCCATTTGTATTTCATCGATTAGCAAAAGCTAATATTTTAATAACATAGACATAATTTTAAGGCAATCGTAG
>NZ_JABMCQ010000152.1 GCF_013179575.1 Sphingobacterium shayense
ACACGATCTTTAATGTTATTACACACTCACTAAAACAGTTTTTCTAATTTAAGTTCAATGAATTCTATCCATTCTTTATTCTCCGATTGAATAGACCAATTCCCGATAATTTCGGAGTTCTCTTCATTTATCAATCCCTGGAATTTGATCCCGTTTCCATTAATTTGAAAACTATCATTTTTCATTCGACTCGTCATGACGCCACTTTCTCCTCTTGAATTGAAGTATTGCATTTTAGCGTCATCATCTGAATGTCCAAGTGAAATCATTTCAAATGTTTCACTTTTCTCCATACCCATCATTACATCCGCTTTATGCAGGATAAAATTTCCATCAAGTATCAGCGCGTATGTATCTACTCCGTTTAGATCGACTGTTTTTTCTTGGGTTATGACAAGTCCTGAAGTTTTCCAAGTTCCAATAAGTCTTTTAAAATTAGATGTTTCTATTTTTTTCATCATTTGTTTTTAATTGCATTTTAGAAAGTCCAGATACATTTCTACCACAATATCTTTGGGAACGATCAACACCTGATTTGTTTACATTGTATGATACACGATTTCGCTCAGTCAGTTCCCGACTTTGCTTTAATATACTCTTTCGGTGTAAGATTAGTTGCTTTTTTAAATGTAGTATAGAATGTGGTTTTGGAATTAAAGCCAGCTCTAATTGCGACGCCTAGCATATCCAAATGCTTGGTGTTCTCTGACAAAAGTAGAGATTTTGCTTCTTCGGCACGCAACTCGTTTATAAACGTATAAAAGTTCTTACCAATTCCATTATTAAGAACGTAGGAAAGTTCATGTGTGCTGATGCCTACCTTAGCCGAAAGTACCGACAAGGTCAAACTGGGGTCGAGATATAACTTTTCGTCAACCGTTTTTCGTATCACTATATTTTTGAGTTCTTCAACCTGGTCAACTGTAAGCCGTTCATTCACTATTTTTTTTATTTCAATTTCGTCTTTTCCCAGCAAATGATATTTTTCGATCGCATAAATTGATTTTTGAGTTAAAGTTAAATATGCCAAAGGGATTAGTCCTAAAAAATACAGTACTGGAGCAAAATAAGTTATGTGAATGTTAGCCATACTAAGCAGACGGACAAGAATCAAGAAAAACACTGAAATCAATAAATAACCTAACCAATCCATGTCTATTTTATCAGTAAAAGAAGAGATTAGCTTTATGTTCTTTTTGTGGCCACGGAGCAGAGCATAACAAACAATCCAATAATATACCATCTGGCCAAAGAAAAAATACCGGATGATAAATCCTAACCATGAAGGCAATACGGGTAAATGGTTTTCTTTAGTAAACAAAATAGGCATTAAATAAGCGAAAGAAAATATGAGGAAAAGCAGAAAGGGTACGAAATGGACAAGCCAATCCTTTTTCGCTGAATCAGGCGATATGTACAGGTTTACGGCAATGTAAAGACAAGGGAACATTGCCCATCTGGGCAATTCGAGCAGGTGAATAAGGAAACCCGCACTAATTCTAAAGCCTTCCAAGAAAAGTTGGATAAAAGTAAATGCAAGAATAAAATAGAATGCCCCAAGCCACCGATTGGCCAGGGAATTTACTTTATCCATACCGATAAAAAGTAGAGCACCCAATAGCCATAATGCTCCTGCTGAAAAGGCGTAAAAAGCTGTTAACGGGTTCATTCCAGACATGAGATAATTTGGACGGTTTCAGTAAAGTTATGTTATTTTTTCTTTTTGAACAGATCTCCTAGGCGGAAGAATCTTTTAGCGGCAATTAAACGTTTGCCTTGTTACATGATAATAATGTGAAAAATAGGATTAAAATTGAAGCTGTAAGTTTGTCCATGACCATTAGTTTTCATCAAAATACAGACGTTTCGCTCTACTTTTGTTCGTATCTATCCAACCGAACTAAAATAATGATGGTTCCAACTACATCATTCGGCCATAAGTACACCAAAGATATTTGTTCAAGTTACCTGAGACATAGGTTATAACGGAAAGTAGTCGATAGTGTTGATTTCTACCTACTTTCTAAAAAGCGCGACGATACGATCAAATATATAAGTGTTTTGAAAAAAACCAGTGAAATTCTGGGCCCCTGGACCATATGTAAAAACAGGCACCGCCATACTACTGTGGTCATTGGATGCAAAGTTCCCATGTACAAATCCCGATTTCCAGTCGGTATCTAGAAGCGACAGTGCACCTGTCTCGTGGTCCGCCACAACGATGACCAACGTGTTACCATCATGATCTGCGAAACGTAAGGCCTCTCCCACAGCCTGATCGAAATCCTGAGTCTCCGTAAGCGTATATTCCAGATCCCGAGCATGTCCTCCCCAGTCGATCTGAGCTCCTTCAGCCATGATAAAGAAGCCTTGATCACGATGTTTTAGTTTATCGATAGTAGCTACTAGAATTTCACTTAAAATCGGTCCTCGTCCGTCTTTAACTGGTCGAGTCAAAGAGTCGGGAAGGAAATATATTAATCTTTCGGATTTACTTGCTAGAAATTCCTGTTTACTGACCGGTAGATCAAATTCATTACCCCTTAAAGCTGCTGCAAACTGATTCCATTTTTTCGAGTCGTTATAGGCACTCGGCTTACCTCCAACGAGAATATCTGTATCTTTATTATAGATCAAAGAATTACTGATCGCTTCTGACGCGTTCCGGTCTTTGTTCGAGGTGTAAAAGGCTGCTGGTGTGGCGTCCGATAGGTCGCCCGTTGAAACTATACCAGTGTGTACTCCCCAAGGTCGTATTATTGAGGGAATGCGTGGCAGTGGGTTCCCATTGGTATCTACACTGAGGTGTTCGTTTAACGTTTTTTGGCCTGTTGCAATTGCTGACCCGCCAGCGCCAGAATCGGTATTCCCAGGACTAAAGGAGCTGGTAAAGGAAAAACCAATGTGTTTCATCTTACTCATATTTGCTTGGCCTCTGTTTGCAGAAATTACCGCTTGGACATGCCCCATTCCCATACCATCACCAATAAGCAAAATCACATTTCTTACCGCGCTGGCATCTTTTCCATCTGAGGAATAGGTCGGTTGATATGTTTTGTAAGGCTGTTTTGACGTGTACCGACTAGCCGCCAGATTGTCTATATACTCTGCTAATGCAGTAGGGTGGTCGGTATTGAGCCAACTGACACCCATTTTTTCTAAAGTTAGCCAGGTATTCACGCTTTCCGGTGTTCCCCATAAGCGAAACGGCACCCCCATAGCTTTTGCCCGTAAGGCTTCCTCTTGTATCTTAGCCATGGCAACCGGGCTGGGAACGCCTTTCCCATTCCAGTTCGTATAGTTTTTTAGGTTGTCGCTGATAACACCCAAACGTTTCTGTTGTCCGTCGGTATAACTAATCTGCGGACGGCCGTCAAAATAGATCCATTTTGGGAATCTGTCGAATTCCTCAGCAGGGGGCATATTACCGCTGATGACAACTTTAACGGCGTTCTCGGACATTTGCGGATTAACCATGTATTGATATTTCTTTAGAAGCGTAAGCAGTGGAGGCATCAACTTTTTGTAGTCCTCCTTAAAGTCTAAAAGTAGTTGTAGACTCTTAGTTCCATCAACAAACGGCCTCCTATCATTCTTTTTAAACAGAGATGCCAATGGTTTTAAATAGATATCCTCTAACGTGACGCCTTGTTTGATCCCCGATATCTCGTGCGCAGCATACAGCGAATCGTTCCGTAAGAATAGATCCACCTCTATAGATTCCATCCCCGCATAGTATGCCGTAAAAAAAGGTATATCCTGTTGGTAGTCATTATGGCTATGTCCTTTGACCGATACAGCTAATTGTTGACGTTCGCCAAACATAAGTTCCTCGAAGCGGTCGTGCGTATCCGTTTGTTGGGCAAACATCATACAAGGAGTCGTAAGAAGAACCAAGAAAAGCATTTTAGTCAAATATGTTGTTTTCATTTATTTTTTCGATTTAGTAATCAAATCTAATAATTGTCAGCCGTCTATCTAGCAAGAAGAAGAATGACTGTTCGAAAGGCACGGCCGAGCCGAACAGTCATTCTTCTAAATCAAATTAATAGAACGCATTACTACCAGCCTTCATTCTGCGGTATCTTGGCATTGCTGAGATCCTGTGGCGGAATTGGCCACACGTGGTGTATTGAAGGTTCAAAATTACGTGGACCCCAAACTTCTATAATCTCGAAATCCGATTCTGGATCATTTTTATTGTTATGCTGCCTCCCTGTGGCAGGTTTGGCATATGCTGCTTGCGCGTCACCCCAGCGCACAAGGTCTGAATGTCTATCGGTGTATTCACCAGCGAACTCGGAACGACGTTCCTGCTTAAGGTCGCCCATATCGGCCCCGTGAATAGTAGGAAGACCCGCACGATCGCGTACTTTGTTAATCTCAGAATCTCCGTTTTGACCCTGCTGGATCAGAGCTTCGGCTTTCATCAATAGGACGTCGGCGTAGCGCACCAACGGGATATTTAGATCCGATGTCGGGTAGTCCCCATTTGGATTTAGGTGTTGCGATGCCGGCGTACGGAAAGGATGCATGTATTTATTAAATTGGAATCCTGTCTGAGAATTTGAGGAGTAATACTTCCGCTCCTGCCCGAAGAGCATATAGCTGTCTCCAAATTCTAGGATCGTTGCCTTTAGACGTGGATCCCCTTTTTCAAAAGATGCGTAAAGCTCTAGCGTCGGGTGAAAATACCCCCAACCGTTGTACATTCCGTACCCGGTATTTTCAAACATTACACCCGGTAATATCGAGCCACGCGTACGGTTTGATACTACAGAAAAAATATACTCGCTAGAATAATTATTCTCTACAAAGAAAACGCTTGCGAAATCTTCGCTAGGTTTGTCAGTATCGATGAGGGCTCGGTTCGATCCCGAATTCGTTATCATATCACAATACTTTGCTACCTCTGCCCATTTACTCCTATCATAACGCGCCCATTGCATATTCGTTTTAGCCAGATACGCATAAGCGGCATCCTTATTGGCGCGACCCAAATCATCGCCCGTGTAGGTGGTTACCAGCGGCAGTAGTTCAACCGCTTTTAACAAATCGGCCTGCACTTGCTCAAAATTTTCGCTGACATGCGCTGGACGCTCGAAATTAAGCTGCTCCATATTTTCTTCGGTGACGATGGGTATTCCCGCACGTTGATCACCATAATACTGAGCAAGATAAAAATACGCGTAGCCCCGCATGAAATAGGCCTCTCCAAGTACACGAGTTTTAATAGCCTCACTGATTTCCATTTCCGGAACTTTGGTTAAGATCGTATTTGCGCGCTGGATAATCTGGTAGAATTTCTTATACATGCTATTGATGCGACTTTCATTTCCAGTAGCCGTAAAATTTCGAACGGCAGCAGATCCTGCGTCGGTTCGGCCGGTAACCATATCGTCCGATGCGTTTACGAACCAAAATAGGCCACGCCCAAACATACTATCATCGCTAAAGTGCTCATAGAGACCATTCGCGGCAGAAATTGCATCCGTCTCTGTTTTCCAAAAATTAGCATCCGTAGTCGATCCTTGTGGTGTAAGGTCTGTGAATGACTTGTTGCATGATTGCGTGCTAATTGCCAGTCCAAGTAACGCAAGTGCTATATATTTTTTAAATTGTAAGTTCATGTTTCCTCCTGTGATTAAAAATTAACATTTAGTCCTACTGTGAAAGTTTTTGCCAATGGATACCTTCCCACGTCTAGTCCTATATCGCCGACCTCTGGATCGATTCCTGAATAGGAGGTAAACGTAAACGGATTTTCTGCCGAGAAATACACTCTTGATTGTAATTTTCCCAACAATTCAGGAATGCGGTAGCCCAATGTGATATTTTTGATGCGGAAATAATCACCATCCTCTAGATACCAGTCCGATACGGTTCCAAAATTACTATTTGGATCCTCGCGGGTCAGACGCGGAATTGTAGCATCCGTATTCTCTGGCGTCCAAGCATCCAGCACACGTGCGTCCAAGTTGTATCCCTGTAACCCTGCATTAAAGGCTGTATATTTGTAACCGTTGAAGATCTTCGTCCCACCTACGCCATAGGTAAGGATACTCAGATCGAAGTTTTTATATTCAACATTCGCGAAAAACCCGTAGGTAACTTTCGGGATAGCACTGCCCATGTATCGACGGTCAGCATCATTTATTGATCCGTCACCATTACTGTCAACAAAGCGTAAATCTCCTCCTTTTGCTTCCGGCTGCAGCCGCTGGCCGTTGGAAGCTTTATAATCTGCGGCTTCCATGTCTGACGAGAAAATACCCGCTGTCGGTATCATATAATATGAATGAAGTGGTTGGCCTGGCGTTGATCGGTAGGGTAGCAATACTCCTCGAACGTGAGAAGTATGTGCGATAAAGTCGTTAAAGTACCCATCGAGATCCTGCAGCTCATTCTCATTGAATCCGATATTGGCATTCAATCCAAGTCGCCATTCTCCGAACTGATCATTGTATCGGGCACCAAACTCAAATCCTTTATTTAAGACATCGCCAACATTCGCTGTCGACCCTCTTTCCAAACCGGCGTGGGGGTTCGCCTCATTTTCCTGGATCATTCCAATAGTGGTTTTATGGTAGTAGTCGGCTGCAACGGTCAATTTATTGAAGATTGTAAAATCCAAACCGATGTCAAGAGATTCTGAGCGCTCCCATGAAATATCCGGATTAAACTGTTTGGTCATAGCATAGTGTCGAACCAACGTGTTGTTTTCTCCCAGTGGCGTTGATACATCCGTTGTTAAAGGCAGGTTATAAGCGTAGCGATCGACAGATCTAATATTTCCGATCTGTCCCCAGGAAGCACGAAGCTTTAGATCGTTTATAAACGCGCTGTTAAAGAACGGTTCAGAAGAAATCTTCCAAGCTGCGGAAACGGACGGGAACACATCCGATCGATATTTTTCCGAAAGGCGTGATGTGCGATCTTGACGAATACTCGCTCCAATGTAATACCTGTTTGCATAATTGTAGTTCACGCGAGCAATTGCGGAAGTCAATGCATCCTCCCACACTGCGCTACTTGGCATCTCAGGTACCTCCGCCGCATTCCCTAAATATTGATTCCAGTCCTCTTCTCGTTCAAAGCCTCTCGCTTGTAAATAAAATTGGTCGTATCGTGTCTTTTGAGCGGAATACACGGCTACGGCATCCACATTATGGGATCCGAAACTCTTGGTGTAATTCAGCTGCTGATCCCATATCCAACGATCCTCACGCTGTTCTTCGTGGGTAAGGTAGTTGTTTCCATTTGCCCGGCCAATCTCAGGGATCTTGGGATCGAAGCGTTTATACGAATAACGTCGCATGTTTATAGCGAAGTTCGACTTAAAGGTCAGTCCGTCTAGAATTTTTATCGACGCAAAAGCATTACCATTGAGGTTTAACGACGGATTGTCGACAAAAGGACGCTTAAGCAATGCTACTGGATTATATGTATCGCCGTAGATTCCAGAGAAACCAGATAGGTCTTGAGGTACCGTACCGTGGAAATTACCGTATTCATCATACACCGGTGCTGCGGGATTCATGTAAATAGCATTAATTATAGATCCACTGTAACTACTTTCTGTATTCGTACCACGGGTTGCAGTGTGGTTTACATAAAAGTTCTGTCCTACGGAAATTCGGTCCGTTAGATCAAAGTTGGATTTAATACGATACGAAAAGCGTTTATAACCGGTATTCAATAATAGCCCCTCTTTATCGTGGTAACCGAACGAGGAGCTGTAGGTAGCTTTCTCTCCTCCGCCGGATAGTTGGACATTGGCATTTAATATGTCTCCTGTCTGAAATATTTCATCCATCCAGTTTGTACGGGAAACCTGTCCCCAAGGATTTTCGTCTGGGTTATGTCCCGGCGGCAGATTTAATCCATCGTTCGCGTACGCTGTGTTATAAGCTTGTGAATATTGCTCCGCATTCAATGCTGATGGAAGGTTACTTGCATTCTGCCATCCGCGATAGATGTCAACGTTCAGCTTCGGTTTGCCCGGCTGGCCGCTTTTTGTAGTGATAACAATCACGCCTGACGATGCTTGGGCACCGTAAATTGCAGCTGCGGCTGCATCTTTTAAAATATTTACCGACTCAATGTCATTCGGATTGATTGGACCTCCGTAATAAGGCACCCCATCCACAACATACAAAGGCTCGTTATCGTTCAGGGTGTTCATTCCTCGGATCAATACCTTGGGGTTCTGCGAAGGATCTCCTCCGGCGGACATCACGGTGACCCCAGCAACATTCCCCTGCATCATGTCGCCAAGATTAGTAACGGGGCGGTCGACCTGCGTGCTCACATTCGGAAGTGTACTGATTGCTGTTGTCAGATCGCCGCGGCGCTGCTGTCCGTATCCTACAACTACAACTTCAGTAAGCTCCGATGATGTCTGATTTAAACGAATAAGCATCGAATTGCTCTCTCCTTCTTTTACTTTTTTGGCTGCACTTTCATACGATTGATATCCGAGCATCGTTACTTTAATACGATAGTTTCCCGAGACGTTCATTCCTCCTAAAATAAATACCCCATCGGCATCTGTGGATACTTGAGTTACAGCGTCCCCTTTTTGATCGAGGAGCTGTACAGTTGCGCCGGGGATGGTTGATCCGGTGTGGTCCAGAATGGTTCCGCGCAACTGTCCGCCAGACTGTGCCCAAACATTAGTCGCTAGGAACAGCGCGAGACCACTCATAGCCAATCTAACACCGTTGACAATAGTTCTTTTTTTCATCTGTCTGTTTTCTTTATTTATGTTCTTTTTATATCTATTCTGTGGTAACAACCTTTTTCTGTACTGTTATTATACCCTGTTCAGAGGCAATGGACTGGAGCCCGTTCATATTGCACACGATATCAATAATAAGATGAGCAGGTTCGTTGATTTTAAATTCACCTGTAAAAGTCAATCCTTTCAATTCATGCGCATCGGTTATTATCTGAATCCCCTGTTCAAGCGCTATCGTTTGAAATACGGTATGCAGGGGGGTATCTTTAAACACCATCATAGGTGTTACGGGTCGCGTAGTTTTTGCAGCAACAACGGTCTTGCGATGCTGTTCAATTTTCTCCATTGGTTTGGTTAAGGATATTTGTCCTGTTTCGGTTGTTATACGTAATTGATCGCCCGCAAGTAGATACTGACTTTTCATCGGTTTATGAGCTTTAGTGCCTGCATTTACGACTATTTTACCGGTTTCCAGGTAAATATTCAATTGCCCAGATTCTCGCGAATCAATGGAAAAGTCTGTTCCAAGTGCTGTTGTGCTGTATCCGTTTGCCCATACAATAAAGGGCCGAGAAATATTGTGTGCAACTTTAAATCTCCCCTTCCCGGTAAGGTGCAGCTGGCGATCAATAGATGGATAATTTGAGGTGTACGTTATGGCGCTACCTGGCGATAAAATAACCACGGAACCGTCAGCGAGTGCGGTTTGCTGATCCTGATAATTATTGTTATAAATTCGTAAAGTATCGGTAATTCCAGAGTCACTTACAATAGGATGAGGTGAATGGTTGCTCTCTGTGTTAATAAAGTATCCGCCTAAACCTATTACGAATAATACAGCTGCCGCTGAAAGACTGTTTTTTAGCCACCTAAGCCTTTTTCTCTTTTTGTTGGGCAGATCCATACTGGCATGAATCTTTTCGAGAAGCACCTGATATTTGCGTTCAGGAAGACTTCCATCGTTCGTTTTATTTTTAAGAAAATCGTCGGCTAGATCGCTTTTTATCTCTTCTTCATGTGTCTTGATATCGCGAAGTAGATGACTTTGCTCTTCCTTTGATAAATGGCCCTTCCAAAAATCCGCAATCCGTTTATAAATTTGATCCTTCATCACCTTTAAATACACAGGGGATGCTTAAAGGGGATGCCTTTTTGTGTTACGCTTTTGTTAACATAATATCAACCCGACATATATCAGAAAAAAGAATATACAAATAATGCCACGCCTACATATTCAGGATAGCGCTGTAAAACATACTTCCTGATGGCCGAATTTGACTGTTTAAGGTAGTCATTGACAGACTGTAAGCTGATTCCCAATAGCTCTGCAACATCGGCTTTTGACCTACCCTCGTAACGGCAAAGTTTAAAAACTTCTTTTTTTCGTGCCGGGAGGTTGTCGACAGCTTCATCGAGCAGGCGCATTTGTAAAGTGTATAACTCTTCTGCTTCGATGTTACTCCCTGAAGCTTCAGGTTCGACTGGGTAGGTGAAGACATATTCTATCGATTCGTTAATTTTTTTACGTAAGCTATTCAGCGATTTATTGTGACTTACGATAAAAAGCCATCCACCGATAGCCTCATAGTTTTCGAATTTGGAACGATTTTGCCAAAGCGACAAAAAGACGTCTTGCAAAATGTCTTCGGCTATTTCTGGTTCTTTTACAAACTTCAATATATTGAGATGAACAGCCCTATGATAACGATTGTACAGACGATCAAAGGCCGCATCGTCACCGTACGCTAACAACCTTATGTCTGCTTTCTCATTTTCTGCCTCTACCATGTCAGTATTTCTGTACTCGGTTAATCTTGGAAATCGAGGCAAAAGTATTAAAACGATGGGTAGAACAAGTTAAAAGGATGTTATTTAATCATTAAGTGTGCAAACAGAGTACCGCCAGCGACCGATATCACCTGTAAACATATAGATTCTTTGCATACACAAATCATTGATCTGTACAATGGACAATTCTTTAATAAATCCATATATTTACGACATTGATCATCGCGTCGATTCAGTAGTCATCGAACAATTTTTCAGAAC
>NZ_JABMCQ010000153.1 GCF_013179575.1 Sphingobacterium shayense
TTAATCCGGATCGCGATCAATTTTTATTCGCTCGTTTTGATAGTCCTTGGGGACATCTTTTAAGCAATCTGTGGGGACAAGCATTGATATCGTTGCTATTACTTAGCACGCTGATAGGTACGTTTGTCTATCTGTTTAAAACGATTCGCAAACAAAACCAACTCGCCGCCCAACGTAAAGCCTTTGTGAATAATATGACACATGAGCTGAAGACACCTGTTTCAACGGTAATGGCAGCAGTGGAAGCTATACAGCGCTTTGTTAACAGTGAAGATAAAGAGCGGATGAATAAGTATTTGGATCTTTCGAAAGGGGAATTGGAGCATTTGGATAATATGATTGAGCGTGTACTGCAGCTTGACGCTGACGAAAATAAAGGTATACATTTGCTTCGGGAATCTTTTGATTTGGTGCTACTTGTTCGCAACTGCATTGATACAGCAAAGGTAAGTACCAAAAAGTTGGTAGAAGTACATTTTGAACATGAGGTGAATACAATGTTGATGTTTGCAGACAAGGGACATATGAAAAATGTAGTTAGTAATTTATTGGACAATGCCCTTAAATATTCAGCTGATCCTGTCAAAATAATCGTGACCTTAATGGATAGGGGCGAGTCGATAGAGATCAAGATACAGGACTATGGCAAAGGTATTGCTAAAGCGCATATTAACCAGATTTTTGAGATGTTTTACCGAGTTCCCGAAGGAGATCTGCACGAGGTGAAGGGTTTTGGATTAGGCCTTTCCTATGTTCGTCAGGTAACACAGCAACATGGCGGAACGGTGAGCGTGAGCAGTGAACCCGGAAAAGGAAGTACTTTTATTGTGAATATCCCAAAAAAATAAGCGAATGATCGATGTATTATATGTTGAAGACGAGTCTAGCTTAGCACTTATCGTGACTGATAGTTTGGAGACGCACGGTTTTAAGGTGCGGCACAAGGAGAACGGACAGGATGCTCTCACAGCCTTCAAGGGGCATAAACCAGATATTGTGGTAGTAGATGTGATGATGCCTTTGATGGACGGTTTTACCCTTGCCACGGAAATTCGTCGGTATGATAAGCAGGTTCCCATATTGTTTTTAACAGCGATGACCCAAAGTGAAGATGTTGTGAAGGGTTTTAATCTAGGGGGCAACGATTATGTGCGTAAGCCGTTTAAGATCGAGGAACTCATTGTTCGGATTGAGGCGCTGACGAGGAAAGTTCGAGCTTCGCAACATGCTCGATTTTTCCAAATTGGGAACTACGAGCTCGACACGCTAAAGTCTACTTTAACCTTTAAAGGACACCAAGAAAAGTTGTCGTTCCGTGAATCCCAGCTGCTCATGACGTTATGCCAACATAAGGACGGCGTTGTACCGCGCGAGGAGATCATCAAGTCATATTGGAGCGATGACACGTATTTTACTGGACGTAGTCTGGACGTTTTTATCAGTCGAATTCGGAAGTATTTGGCCGCAGACGTGCGTATTAAGATTACAAATATCCGTGGCGTGGGATATATGTTGACTATTGACTAATTTAAAGCTTTCGATAAAAACAATCTGCACGATGAAATTTATAAAAAATAGTGTTCTCATTAATACAGTTAAGTACTTGGCGATAGGGATGTGCATGTTTCTTTCATGTTTTGTTTCAGCACAACAGAGTAGTATGATGATTCGTATTGCTGAAATTGAAATCCATCCGGAATATCTTGAGGCATACAATGGTATATTGAAAGAGGAGGCGGAGGCGTCGATACGTCTTGAACCAGGTGTTCTTGCCATTTTTCCCATGAGTCAAACGGAGAATCCAACTCGCGTGCGTATCGTTGAAATTTACGCGAATGAAACAGCCTATCAGCGACATTTACAGACTCCCCATTTTTTAAAATATAAAAACGAAACTCTAAAGATGATTAAAGACTTAAAACTTATCGATATGCAAGCTTTAGATAAAGAGTCTATGTATCAGGTGTTTATAAAAATTTCAAATAAAGACACTCGCTTGTGAACTAATCGACCCTTCGGGGGTGCCGAAGTTCGTGGTTTAATAGGAAATCTCGTATATAATAGTAAATTTGGTACCGATTGAGCATGGTTTAGAGGCTTTGCTTTTCCGAATAGCGATCCAATGACATTATAAACGCCCATTTTGGGAAGTAATCTAACAAAATGAAAAGACAATTTTACACTCTAGCATTCATCGCAGCTATTTTTCTGCTTGTTAATCATTTACAAGCGCAGACAAAACGAACACGAAAACCCAATGTCATCTTTATTCTAGCGGACGACTTAGGATACGGAAATGTGAGTGCGTTTAATCCAAAATCGCCTTTGAAAACACCGAATATTGATCAGCTAGCGAGTGAAGGAATAAAATATACACGGTTTTATTCTGGCAATACGGTCTGTGCTCCTTCACGATGTGCATTGATGACGGGTAAACATATGGGGACTGCATATGTCCGAGGAAATGCGAAAGGTAAAGATGGCACGGGAGCTTTAAGGAAAGAAGACCTTACAATTACAGAGATTCTTCAGCAAGAGGGATACAAGACCGGAATGTTTGGTAAGTGGGGTTTGGGTGATGTTGAGAGTGAGGGAGCTCCGCATCTTAAAGGTTTTGATAATTTTTACGGTTATTTAGACCAGTCCCATGCTCACAACTATTATACAGATAGCTTGTATGAAATCAGATCAGGAAAAACCGAGGTAATTTCGGTAAATCCTCAGGACTATACACAAGACTTGATCGGGAACAAAGCATTGGCATTTATAAAGGAAAATAAGGATCAACCCTTCTTTTTATATCTACCTTTTACCTTGCCGCATGCTGAACTTGTTGTGCCAGATAGTTTGCTTGAGGCATTCCAAAACGAGGATGGGTCAAGCCGACTCCAACCTGAGACTCCTTATGCTAAAAAGGGGAATTACAATGAACAAGCTCAACCGCACGCGGCTTTTGCTGCTATGGTGAACAAATTGGATTCAGATGTGGGGAAAATCGTACGGTTGATCAAAGAACTAGGGTTAGAGGATGATACATACATATTTTTTACTAGCGATAATGGTCCGCATAAGGAAGGCGGTGCGGATCCCGATTTTTTCAATAGTGGAGGACCGCTACGCGGCTTAAAAAGAGATTTGTATGAAGGAGGAATTCGTGTGCCTTTTATAGCTAAAGTGCCTGGAGGTATGGCGGAGGGCACGGCGGTCGACGACCCTTGGGCATTCTGGGACGTACTACCAACGTTGACCGATATTGCTGGCCTTGAGTCACCAGAAGATATTAATGGTCTATCCTTCGCAACTTCGCTAAATGGGGAAGAACCGCGAAGGAAGCACAATAATTTATTTTGGCAATTTAATGAGGGAGGAGTGCTAAAGCAGGCTATTTCGGCGGGAAATTGGAAACTTATCCGTTTTAAGGAACAAGGCAAATCCGAACGTCTCGAACTTTATAACCTGGAGAACGATCTAGCCGAGAAAAATGATCTAGCGAGTAAGCAGCCCGCGGTTGTAAAAAGGTTATATAGCCTATTGAAAAAAGAAAATAAGGAGCCTGAAAACGCAACGTTCGATTGGTCGAATATGGAGAATTAGGGATGCTAACTTTTGTCCTTTCGGAGAAATGGTTAACTTCTTACATAAAATTTGCGTGTTGTCAGGAGATGGTGTTTAAGAATCGTGCCTAATCTTTAGTAATGGGTTGATGTTTAGCCGTTAAGATTTTAGTTTCTCTGTCTAGAAAAAACACAATGAAAAAAAATCAGAAGGTTAAAACATCTTACTGGAAGAATATGTTAATTAAACGGTGAACGTGTTTAAGGATCGAACTAAAGATTTAACTAGGGTATAGCCATTATGCAGAGGCTGCTCTCACATCGGCAGAATACGCTCAGGTGTGTAATACTGCTAAATTAGAAAATGAACGTACTTATTATAGTTGATCTTCAATATGATTTCTTACCTGGCGGCTCGCTTGCTGTGGAAGGTGGGGATCAGGTGATTCCTTTTATTAACAGTATTCAGCCGAATTACGATCTAGTTGTGGCCACTCAAGATTGGCATCCGGAGGATCATTTTAGTTTCATCAGCCAACATTCGAAGCATTCTGTTTTTGACGTGATTGAACTGGAAAAGGGAGGAACTCAAGTATTGTGGCCCGACCACTGCATTCAAGGTTCTCAGGGAGCGGAGCTTACGCGGGAATTGAAACAACACAATATCCAGGCGATTTTTCGAAAAGGAACAAGGCGCGATATAGATAGCTACTCGGGGTTCTTCGATAATCAGAGAGAAGTCTCGACCGGGTTAGGGGGGTATCTAGTCGAAAAAGGGGTTACGCATGTTGACGTTTGTGGCCTCGCGGCAGATTATTGTGTCTTTTTTACTGCGATGGATGCCTTGGAACAAGGTTTTAACACGCGAATCCTTTCTGAGGGCACAAAAGCAATCGATAGTCTAGATTTTTCCGACAAAAGCCGTCAATTTATTAATGCAGGCGGAGAAATATATTAGATGTAGTGCTGGCAGCGCGAAAAGGCTAGTTCTCTAGTATTAGCGATTTCTATGCCGGCGATCACCCCGTGATCCCTCGCGAGCGGAGGAGTCTCGACCCCCAAAACTGCGTAAATCATAGCGGAAAGACAGCATAAAATAACGAGTAAGGGTGTTAGACATCACATCGGTAACAGCGATATCCGTCACCCTGCGGTTAATGTTCTGTGCTTGATTGAAGATATCGAATCCTTTGAGCTCGATGCGTGCATTTTTTCGTTTTAGGATCTTGGCCCCAAGGGAGGCATTCCACAATATTGTTTTTGCGGAAGGTCCGTCTAACACGCCGCTATTGTAGATGTAAAGAAGATCGGAGCCGAATACCATACGCCCTAGAAATTCATAAGCGAGCGTATGTCCTAGTGTATGCGAATAGATATTGTAGGTTGAAGTTTCCGCGATCGGGTTGTTAGTGAATGTCATGTTAAGCCTGTAATTTATTCCGGAAACGAAATTCTTATTGATGTTGCTGTTTATTCCGATACGTTGGCTAAAGCCATAATTGTATCCGCTCAAAAACTCCTCGTTTAACATCGCGAAATTCGAAGTGTAGAATAAGTTGTTATTTAAGTTGACGTTTAGCTTCCATTTTTTTATGGGCAGACCAATGCTGTTGTTCCATCGCAGAGACCAAGCGCCATCTACATTTACAGGCACCACATACTGACCGCCCGCGCCTAAAACGACATCATCAAAGAGAGTAATGGCCGTGTCAGTCAGTAATACGGAGTTTATTATTTTGTCGTTTGTATAGTCTAGGTTGAAGCTCGAGTTGAAGCTTTGTCCTGTAGCGCGTTTGACATCTCGATATTGTAGTCGCACACTGTGATTATACTCTTGATCCAGATTAGGATTTCCGTTAGTGATACGTAATTCATTCTGGTTGTTGACATAATCCTGTAATTGTTCGATACTTGGTGTACGCGTCGCCGTATTATAGTTTAGTTCTATGCGTCGCTCTTTAGTAAAATTATAGTTTAGCGAAAATTCGGGCTGAAAGCTACCAAAGTCGGCTCTTGTTTTCAAATTTACAGGGAAGGTTCGATCGTTATTGCGCACGCCATGCTGATAGTTTAGGCCAATCTGCATACGAAGCGAATCTCGTTTGTTGAAGGCATAAGAAAGGCCTGCCTGGTGGTATGTGTAATCGTTTCGGAATTCGTTGGACAGGCGGTCACGAAGTTCTCCAAGTTGACCACTTTCGGCGAGCCACTCAAATGTTTTACGGTCTGAATAATTCTGCGAGGTACGCAAGCTATAATTTGCTTGTAGACGACTCAATCTAGAAAGGCTCTCTGTTAATGACAATCTACCGTTGTAGCCGGATCCGTAGCCGTCTGTAAAACTGTGGTTGTTATTGGTATCGACGCGCGATAATACTGCGTCTTTGTAATATTTAGTAAGGGCTAAATTCTCCCCTAACGCATCATTTGTACTCTTGTTACCCGAGAAAGCGACTGATGCTGTTCGACCTGGTTTACTGAAACGGTACATGTAAGTTAATTGGCCGCCAAAGTTCAGGTTGCTATTCTCATTGTCGTTGCGACGTTCAGAGGAATTCAAAAGCTCATTAGAACTGAAAAAAGAGCTGCTAGAGGAACTACTTAGATGATTTGTTTCCGTAAAAGAAATATGCGGGCTGAAGTCCAGCCGCTGCGTGGAATCTATTTTCCAACGGACTCTGGCGTTAGCTTTGTGTTCGGTTTCTTTATTCGTGCTACTGGCTAGGCGCTGCTGTAGTTGGTTTTTTCGGTTTCCTAGGATATATTCCGTTCGTGACTCGGAAATCACGTCCGTGTTACCCGAACGAAAATTGTAATCTCCGCTGATATCCATCTTTTCATCCAAAAGACTGTTGTTGTAGTTTATCGCGCCCGCGTATGTGTCAGATAGCCCCCGGTCGGTGTTGCTATTGCCCCGGCGTCTACCACCGCGGCCCTGCTCGCCGAAATTAGTTTCATTCACATTGTTCGCTAAGAGATTGATAGCGATCTTTGCATCACCATCGAAGCGATTTAGGGAACTATTTACTGCAAATTTATTATCTGCCCCATAGCCTGCTGAAGCCTTTCCAAAAGTACCTTTTCGTTTATCGGGCTTGGTAACGATGTTTATAATTTTACTACGCTGTCCGTCGTCAAATCCCGAAAATTTTGCTTGTTCTGACTTTTCGTCGATTAGCTGTATCTTGGCAATTATCTCCGCAGGTAAGGTCTTTAGGGCTATTCGAGGATCAGTACTGAAGAATTCCTTTCCATCAACAATAATTTTTTTCACATCCTCGCCGTGCGCTTTGATGTTCCCCTCCTCGTCGATCTCGACCCCAGGGATCTGCACGACAAGCTCGTCAGCGTCTGCCAAGTCTCTTGTAGAAAATTTTGTTGCATCGTATTCGGTGGTGTCTCCTCGAATTGCTACCGAAGGTGTTGCGGTAACCTCAATCTCTTCGAGGGCAATCTCTGAGGGGTCCAGCGAAATGGAAGTCTTCAGGTCGACTTGTGAGAGTTGGACAGCCTGGGCTCCAGATAGATAACCTAGCAAGCTGGCACGTAATTTATAGCTACCTGCGGGTAGGTTCTCAAAAGTAAAAACACCGCTTGGCCCCGTCGTACCTGCTCGGATAACAGAATCTTTGGCGACTAGTAGCTGTACAGTTGCACCGGCAAGGAGGCGTGAAGATACTTTATCTTGCACCTTTCCGCTTATGGATTTCTGAGCGTACCCAAGCGTCACGCTTAAGCATAAAAACGCCAAAATAAAAGATCGAAAACGGCGCTTTGACGACTGATTATCCATTGTTTAGGTTCTGATTCATCGCAAATATAAGTCGCATTACTTTAATTGCTCCTTTGTGACAGAAATTTTGCAAAGCAGGAGTGTTGAAGAAAATGTATCTTTGTTCAAATAAGTTTTACAGATGAAGGAAACGACGATAAGCCGTAAAGAAAAAATAATGAAAGTAGCCCTTTCGTTATTTGCGACCAGGGGCTATGTAGATACGTCGACGAAAGAAATATCGATTGAAGCGGGTGTTTCTGAAGCGCTTATATTTAAGCATTTCGGCAATAAGGATTCGCTTTTAGCCCACATTATTAAATCAGGTTATCGCAGGGTGTTGTCTCATCACCGAGGGATGATGGTATATAAGGAACCTAAAGAATTCTTGCGGAATATGATCTTTTTGCCAAGCAAGCTGGTCGCTGAAGAACCCCTGTTTTGGAAGTTGCAAGAGCGCTTGTGGCATAACAGCTTTTCAAAGCAACAACATGAACAATTTATGAAACCTGTGCAGCCGATTTTAGTGAAAGCTTTTTCGGAACTCGGTTATGATAATCCAGAACTTGAGACACAGTTTTTATTACTTATTATTGATATGCTGTGGAAGCGCGAAGCCAATGGCGATGTGGATAATGGTCTAGATTTAGCCTTGTTGCTGGAACGAAAATACGATTTGGCATAGATGCAATATTTTGCATGTTTTAAAAATGAACATGCAAAAATTTTGATGTGTGTGTTTTTTTTACGTACTTCGATTATTGGAATTCTACTTAATATGATAAAAAAACTACTGTTTACTGCACTCTTGTTTTCGACTGTAGCTACGGCTACCGCGCAAAGAAAGCTTGATTTTGTATCTTTTATTAACAATAAGCATGCTTGGGTCGACTCCGTATATAAGACTTTGACGCCCAAAGAGCGCATTGCGCAGTTATTCTTGGTTCGTGCGCATACGAATTTAGGACAAGCGTATATAGACTCCGTAGGAAAGGTTATTCAGAAAGAGCAACTCGGAGGCCTTGTTGTGTTTCAGGGAGGTCCTGTCATGCATTCGAATATGTTTAACGATTACCAGAAAAAGTCGAAAGTACCATTGCTAATAACCTTTGACGGCGAGTGGGGGCTGGGCATGCGTTTACAGGATTCTACAGTGTCTTTTCCGTATCAAATGACGCTCGGAGCGATTCAGAGCTCTCAGCTTATTTACGATATGGGACGGCAAGTTGCCAAAGATTTTTTGCGTATGGGTATGCATTTTAATTTTGCGCCGGTAGTCGATATCAACAACAATCCGAAAAATCCGGTTATCAATTTCCGCTCTTTCGGAGATGATAAGCGCAATGTGACGCTGAAAGCTAAAGCGTACATGGACGGTATGGTATCGGGCGGTATTATCGCTTCTCTGAAGCATTTCCCAGGCCACGGAGACACGGACGTTGATTCACATTATGATCTTCCTCAGTTAAATTTCACACGGGAACGTTTGGACAGCCTAGAAATGTATCCTTTCCGTGAACTCGTTAAAGAAGGGGCGCCTGCGGTAATGGTGGCACATATGCATATTCCTGCTTTAGATAATACACCTAATATTCCATCATCTATATCTAAAAAAGTGGTGACTGATTTGCTTCAAAACGAGCTTGGCTTTAGTGGTCTAACAGTAACCGATGCGATGGATATGAAAGGAGTGAAGAAGTTCTTCCCTAATGGTGAAGCCGACGTGATGGCTATTGAAGCGGGTGTTGACCTTCTTGAAGTATCCGAAAATAGTGGTAGAGCAATCGCATTAATTGAAAAAGCGGTAAAGTCCGGACGTATCAAGCAGTCCGATATTGACAAACGTGTAAAAAAGGTGCTGGCTGCAAAGTATTGGTTGGGACTTAATAATTATAAGCCTGTAAATACGGCTAGATTGATCAATGATCTGAACAGTCCGTCTGCCAAATCGTTAGTACAACGATTGGCTGATGCAGCAGTGACTGTGCTTAAGTCAGATAAAGCTATAAAATCTTTCGACAAACGAAAAGAGACGGCCGTTGTAGCTGTCGGCGTTACTGCTGCACAAGATTTTGAGAAAGGTCTTTCTAACCAGCTTAGTGACTATAAGGTGTTTGTGGTGACAGGGAAAGAGTCCAAGGAAGAGCTTAAAGAACTTCTAAAAGAAATTCGGGATCGTCGTCAGATCGTTTTGGCTATTCACGATAATCGTGCTCGCCCGCGTAGCACTTCTGACTTGAGCGAAGACGCTCGTGAATTTGTAGATAAATTAGCGGGACGTAGGACCATTTCCGTAATGTTTACAAATCCGTATGCGCTGGATGATCTTCCGATTGATCGAAGCAGTGCTATTATCGTTGGTTATCAAAATGATGGTTTTATGCAAAGAGCAGCCCTTAAAGTACTCTTGGGGCAGGTCCGTTCGGAGGGTAAATTACCAGTGAACATTAATAAACGTTTCAAAAACGGAGACGGGTTATAGAAAAATAAAAGAACACGACTTCCCGAATTTGAGGAAGAGAGCAAGACCACTACCAACCTAATTTTAGGAAACGTATAGTGGTCTTTTTCATTTGTTCTCAACGATCTTTATTACCGAACATCAGGAAGCACATACTAGTTTTTCTAGCGATAAGCATTCGATATCTCCATCTAAACAGGCGAAGGCCATTTGCTAGTAAATATTTTGATGAATATTCTAGTTCTTGCGGTTTAAACGATACTTTTGTAGCGTATAGTTACGTGATATGGTAAAGGAACAAATCTCTATTTTTGACATGTTTAAGATCGGTATCGGACCCTCAAGTTCACATACCTTAGGCCCATGGCGTGCAGCTCAACGGTTTGTCGAGTCGCTTCGTTCGAGAGATGTTTTAGATAAAGTAGCAGGGATTAATATTCTGTTGTACGGATCGCTTGCCAAGACAGGGGTGGGGCACGGAACAGATATCGCCGTACTACTTGGTCTAAGTGGTTGCGATCCTGTTACTTTCGAGGTTGATCAAGTAACACCAAAGGTTCAGCAGATTAAAGATAACGGCCAGCTTGAGCTTGATGGTAAGTATCAAATTAATTTCTCTTATAAAGAGGATTTGATGTTTCTATACTTGCAGAGTTTGCCTTTCCATCCAAACGGACTGAGCTTTCAAGCTTTTTTAACCGACGGAACAGCGGTTTCAGAAACTTATTTCTCTATTGGCGGCGGTTTTGTTGTTCAAGAGAATGATTCCGAGAGTGTGTTGAGTGAGGTGGATCTGCCATTTCCTGTAGATACGGCACAGGAGCTT
>NZ_JABMCQ010000154.1 GCF_013179575.1 Sphingobacterium shayense
TCTATCGGCAACAAAATGTTTGACAACGTCTAAATTATCACGAAGTGCTGCTCCTATCGAGGACAATGGTCCAAAACGCGCCGGCGAATATAAGTTTGCATATCTGTTTTCCCCGTCCAAAATAAGCTCTGTTATAATTTCGGCAGATAGCGATCCAAAAATCATCCCATTGCCACCGAAGCCTGTAGCAAGATATAACCTATCATTTCCAGGTCCCGGATAGTGGCCTATAAAAGGGAGACTGTCTTGACTTTCATAGTATTGAGACGACCATTGGTATGCTTTGTCCGTCACGTTATAGTTGGCGCGGACAAAGGCCTCGAGTTCTAAGAAATTTAATTTTTCATTTTGATGTGCAGCTGTTTTATGGTCCTGCCCACCGATCATCAAATAACGCTGCGTTCCCATTTTCAATGGACGAATATAATGGAAAGGTTTTTTCATATCGTAGATCACTGCATCCGTATAATCCGCGGCATCCGCTAGCCCCCATACCTGAATATAACTTCGATAGGGTGCAAGCCGAAAGCTCATCAATTGGATTCCCGGTGGCGTATGGGTGGCATACACAACGTCATGAGCCGTAACCTTTAGTCCTGAGGACGTCTGAATCTGCAAATGGTCTCCATTTGCTTCCGTTGCCTCCACAACAACCCGTTCTATTACATTGCCACCCAGAGAAATAAAGGCATCCAACAAACCCTTTAGATACTTCGTAGGGTGGAAATAGCCTTGTTCATCGAACTCGATCGCATAATCAAATGTATCGTGTAAAGGCACCGATTTTGTCTCTTCACAACAGGTCCCCACTTCCCTTATAGCATCTTTAATTCCGATAAGGGAATCTTTTTCCTCACTATTTGTTGCAAACATATAACCGTTACATTTGAAAAAATTACAGTCTATACTGTGACGAGCGACGTTACGTTGAATTATAGAAATCGCTTGGCGAGCAGACTCTGCAACAAGTTTTGCTTTCTCCAGTCCGTGCTTATTAATGATGTCGGTATAGGGAGTGTCCAAAACTGTATTCAGATGGGCGGAGGTTCCCGCGGTAGTCCCGAATCCAATCTTGTTAGCTTCAATTATCAGGCACGAACGCCCTTGCTCTTGCAGTTTCAAGGCCGTGCTCACTCCTGTTATGCCTCCTCCGACAACAACAACATCATAATGCTTAGAAATTTCGCTGTTGAAAGCCTGCAAATGATTTTCTTGCCAAATGCTTTTATTGTGACCATCTCTTTCCATAATTGTATTAATTTTTCAATCGCCTTATCTCCAAATGAACGTACAACGGAGCGTTTCGTTTTTAGATTCTCCAATATATCAGCGCCCCTAGGATGCCTTCTATGTTTACCCTCACATCCATGACGCCGGAAAAAGAATCTACGCAACCTTGTTTGAGTGAATATTCAAGTCTCTAAAACGCTATGCCGAAAAGATTGTTCTAGTAGTAGTAAGACCGCATATCAAGAATATAAAAACTACATACATTATGGAAAAGGATAAAAAAAATAAAATTTTAGATCTCAATATAGAGAACGAGGATAAAAAAATGGGCGAAACCACGGGAGAGGATCTCAAATATAATGCACAAGAAGATAGTTTTGAACTAGATCCCGAAACAGAAGATGAAGAATACCAGCATCCTCTCCCTTATGATACCAGTGCGCCTTCGGGGGAGGACGACAACTCGAGTTACGATGAGGAAAACATCTACACCCGAAATGAGTATCAAGACAAAATGACCATCCTCGACGAGCAGCTCGAAGAATCGGAAACAGATCGAGTGCTTGAATCCTACGAACTTGAAGACAGAGATGAACAGCTGACCAACCAAGAAGAGAACAAATCTCCCGAGGAGGATGAAGAAGGTTACCCCAAGAGAGATGACGCAGGGGGAAGGAACAACCCATTAGAATAATTTAATTTATTTTACAGCGGTTCGTGGACGAACTTTCAGAACCGCGGAATAGGAGTGTCCAATTTGTGCATTAAGAATCCTGATCGAACAATTCCAATAAAATAATAAAGAAGTCGTCAACACCTAGAGTTTACGACTTCTTAAAGTCGTAAACGGTAGCTTATATCGCATAAGATTCGGCCAAGCGTTTTAGCCGCTTAACGAACAACGATATTCCATAATCAAAAAGCGCATTGAATGAACTCGCTACTGTCCGCCCGATTTTTCCAAACGGTGGAGTGTAGCTCACTACCACATTTAGCTTTGTCAAATTCGGTGTCGGACCCGGGGCGAAATCTATTTTTCCGGAATGATAGACTACTGAGTTTTCACCCGTCGACCAGCCAATAAATTCGTTCTCTCTTTCTTTTACAATGAACAATTCGAATACATAGTCCATCCCCATGACGTCCAGCATTACTTCCCAATGTGCTCCTTCAACATCTAACGATTTTACACGCTTCACTCCGGGAATTTGCTGTATTATCACCGAAAAATTGCTGAATAAATCGTAAACAGCGTCAAGTGGAGCTTCGATTATTGCTTCCTTTTTAAAATTTAGCTGACCATGATTTATATTCTTACGTTTCAACCAACTAACCAAAGGGACATCACCGGTCAACCCAAGATAAAGCAGTCCCCCACCAATCGCATAACGCATTATACTGGCGCGTTTTTTTCCGGAAGAGCGAAGCAGATGCTGTCCGGCAAGCAACGCGAGGGTTCTAACCAATGCCTGCCTAGAACGCCTGGCCTGTTCATTGATAAGCTGTTGAGATTTTATCGCTTCTATCTGGATTTCATGTATATTGTTCATATCCTTACAATTAACCTATTTCTTGTCTGTTGTTACTAAAAAACTATATCTTGTCAGGCCGTCCTCGTCAGGCTACCTAGTAATATGAAAACAACGGCAACCCCTAAAAGTTCTCAATTTAACTACCCTTCCCAAAAGCCTACAACGAAATAATCAATGTAATTCAACCAATACCAGAACAATGTAGGTCCGATAAAGGTTCATATTAAAAAAACATGGCATGAAGGACCAAACACAACACGAAGGATCGATGGAATTCTTTCAAGAGGCAATTGATCTATTAACTAAAAGCAGGAGTCGGTTTATGGTCGGGGGTGCTTTTGCAATGTTTCATTATACGGGCATATTTCGCAACACCAAGGATCTTGATATATTTTGTAAGAGTAGCGATTATCCCGGCATACTTAAGCTCTTCGAATCGCATGGCTATCGCTGCGAATTAACCGACATACGATGGCTGGCAAAGGTATTCAAAGATGAAATGTTTATCGATATCATTTTCGACAGCGTGTCCCATATTTGCACAATCGATGAAGACTGGTATGATCGAGCATCTACTGGTAAATTTCTAAACCATCAGATTCTTTTTATCCCGGCAGAAGAGCTCGTATGGTGCAAATTGTATGTCCAGAACAGGGAAAGACACGACAGTGCTGACATTAACCATACGTGGTTAAAGCATGGCAGAAAGATGGACTGGCGGCACCTACTTCGTCGTATGGATCAACACTGGCACCTTTTATTGAGCCAGATACTTTGCTTTCAGTTCGTTTACCCCTCAGACTATCACGACATCATACCAAAATGGCTATTTGACGAATTGATCGATCGAGCCAATGAACAATATGAATTACCAGTAAGTGTGGAAAAAGTCTGCCGGGGACCGATGATCGACCAAACCCAATACCAGGTGGACGTAAAAGAATGGAATTATAAGTCTTATACAATAAAAACGGTATAATGGAAAAGAAAACACGAGTAGCAGCAATGGCTGACATTCATATAAAAACCTCGAATAGAGGACAATGGAAAACTTGTTTTGAAGAAATAACAACACGAGCGGATCTCTTATTGATCGGAGGCGACCTTACGAACACGGGTGACGAAGATGAGGCGCACGTTCTTGCCGACGAAATTAGACATGTGGGCATTCCGGTTTTAGCTGTGTTAGGTAATCATGACTTTGAAAAGGGAAGACAGAAAATCATCCGGCAAATATTACAAGACGCAAATATCAAGATTCTAGATGGCGAAGCCGAAGTGATAGGCAACGTCGGTGTTGCGGGAGTTAAAGGATTTGGTGGTGGATTTGACAAGTATATGCTTTCCATGTTTGGAGAAGATAGTATGAAGGCTTTCGTACAAGAAACTGTAAACGAGTCGTTATTGCTAGATCGGGCATTAGCTAGATTAGAGCAAGAGCATCCCGAGGTCGTAAAAATAGCATTGATGCATTACGCTCCGGTGAGCGGTACGATAGCGGGAGAGCCGCTTGAGATATATCCGTTTCTAGGATCATCGCATCTAGCCGAACCGCTGCAGCGCCGAAATGTGAAAGTTGCATTTCATGGACATGCACACGCTGGACGTTATGAGTCTGTCACCGCGAGTGGCATTCCTGTATATAATGTTGCAGTTAATGTTTTACAAACTCACTTTAACGACACCACGTATTATACAGTTATAGAGATAGCCGGCTCCGAGTAGGAAAATAATGCGTGCAATAATACGTTACGCCGGATACAATTAATATTTCCCTCTCTGTTGATCTCTTGGCTCCTGCATTTTTCCCATCCGAGCTGCACTGGAAGCGTCCGATAGAATATTCCCCGAGACGACATCCAATTTATTTTTAAATCCGGAGATAACCTTGTCCTTTCCTTGAAATAGTCCATCGAATCCATCTTTCGCTACTGCAGCAGGGTCACTTAATTTACCATCCATGACTTTAGAATCTAACATACTGGCAGTTTTGAAGAAATTGGTATCTGTGGGGCCGGGCTCCAAAACCGTAACTGTAACACCAGTATCTTTAACTTCCTGCCTAATTCCCTCTGAAAGAGAAAGCACAAATGCTTTCGTGGCGTGATAAACGGCTTGCCACGGGCCAGGCGACTCTGAGGCAATAGAGCCTAACTGCAGAATTTTACCTTTTTCGTGTGCCACCATATCTTTCAAGAATAAATACGTCAAAGTTGTTAACGAAATGATATTAAGTTGAATAATCTCGAGAACTCGGTCCAAGTCCGATTTGGTAAAAAGACCATATTGCCCTTGGCCGGCATCATTTACCAACACATCGATGAAAATATTTCTTTCACAAATTTCGTTATAAAGCTCAATCGCCGATCCTGGTAAGCTGAGGTCTTTCGACAACGTTATAACCTCCACGCCGTAGCCGTTCACAAGTTCCATTTTCATTCTTGCGAGACCTTCTAATCCTCTGGCAACTATAACAAGATTATAACCATCTTGGGCGAATAACTTAGCTAACTCTTTGCCTATACCTGATGTTCCTCCTGTGATCAAGGCATATTTTTGTAAATTGTCGTTTTTCATGTTTATCGAATTTTATACAGGCTATCTTAGAACGATTTAAAGGGCCCTTTTTTAAAGAACAGCGTAGCGAAATCTTTGTTCTGCCTAATTAAGAATTCCGCAGTATCTCCAGTACTCCCCGTGTTAAGCCAGTTGGAGCACAGAAAGGAGATATCGGAAAAAGCCGGAATAGACACCGTGAAATCACCCTAGCGCGTCAACGAGATTTCAAACTTTTCCTAGCGGTACAACATCTTTGTTCGAAAATCGGATTTTTCTGTTAGCTGTGAGATGAGTGGGGTTGAATCGGAGGCCGAGAACTGATGACAGTTGAACGCGTGTATATTGCCGATCCGAGAATGATTATTCCAATAAATATATGGAAGAAATACGTCTGGGAACTAAAGCGCAAGAGGAAGGGCGATGCAATTAGAAAAATACCTAACAAAATATCAATTGCCAAATGAATTTTCATTGGTATTATCCGGATTAATCCGCCTTCACTCGCCGTTAATATAGATAACAAGGCGACCGCACCACCACTGATGAAGCAAATAGTGGCAGCCATCCCAGAGAAGTCAAACTCAGAAATAAAGGGGCCAATAAGAAGCACAATAACCAGTATGTAATCAATTACTGCGTGCGAATACGTTGGGATAAACTTTCTCATAACGTTTTATATTATTTTACTATTCTCTTTGATTATATTCAAGTTATACAGAAACGAGATCCATTCTGATCTTTGTCTATCATTGTATCCAAGAACAATACGGAGTCCATTTGGTTCATATTAACCCAATAATACTGTATTTACTCCCGTCGGGTATAGGTTGTTTGAGATCCTAATTTGTGAGAAGTACCTGTTCTTAGCGTATTAACCATGGGAGTACCAATCAGCCTATATATTTGCTAAATTTAATTTCGGTAAAAAACCTAGATCGTCTTTATAAACGTTTTAACATTCCTAGAGGAAGCATAAGAAGAATATTGTTAAAGCGGTTGAACAAAATACTATTTCCATGGTTAATAGTACTGCAGAGCGTGCCTTCTGGGAAATTTCCGGCTATTGGAAATGGGGCTATTGTTACCAGCGTACCCTCTGTAAAACTTAAAATTCGAATCGATTAACATGGAGGACTACCGAGACACCGTAGCAGTTTGCTGCAAGAATATCGCAGACAAAAAACTTAGTATAGCATTCGCCGAAAGTGCAACAGCCGGTAAAATGGCGTATGAATTTTCTTTAACAGCCTATTCGGGAGACATACTAAAAGGCGGCTTAGTCTGTTATGATGCTTGCGTTAAGGAAGAGATTCTCGGTATTTCCAAAGAATTAATCCGCAAGTTCACCCCCGAGTCGGTAGAAGTAACGAGAGAAATGTGCCTTCAAATAAAGAAACAAATGAAGGCAGATATTACGGTAGCAATTACAGGACTCACAACGCCCGGAGGCAGCGAAAGCGAAGACAAACCCGTCGGAACGATATTTTATAGTATTGCATTCGCATCCAAAGTTACCAACCAAAGAATTTTACTGGCGGGTACTCCAGAAGAAATCATAAACAGCAGCATTGCCCACATATGCCACACCTTAATTAATATAATAGAGGTGGGCAGCCAATTAAAGCAGTGAACGGACTACCCGTTTGCTAAAGACAAAGGGGCTCCGGGTTTCGCAGACTTGTGCTTTGTTACCAAAGTCTTATTTCAGTCTCCGCCCCTGTGATCGCCAGTCCCTGACGATATTATTTTCAACCCTTCTTTGAGATACGAGAAAAACCGCCGCGAGCATTCAATTCGAAATAACTATTGTTTTGCATAAACCAACGATATTTTGTGATAAACCTGCGCCGATCCATTATGTTCTATTTTAGAAAACACGTTAAAAAACGATAATTTAAAGCACAGTTTTATATCTTAGTGACCTAGAAAATCAAGCGATCTGCGGAAATGGAAAAGTTAAACATACTACTTGTTGAAGATGATGCGGACGTAGCCGAATTCATCATCCAGGGATTAGAGGAAGAAGGTTATGTTGTATTCCATGCAGATAGGTACAGCGGAGTGCTCAAAATCTTGGAAGAACAGTCGGTTGATCTTGTTATATTAGATATTTTACTACCTGAGATGAACGGGTTGGAGGTCTGTAGAAGCCTTCGTGAAATTGGTTTTAAAGATCTCCAGATACTGATGCTAACCGCTCTTGCGAGCCCAGAAAACGTTGTTATTGGTCTCGACAGTGGAGCTGATGATTATTTATCCAAACCGTTTAAATTAATCGAGCTAAAAGCTCGAGTCAGATCCTTGATCCGTCGCAAACGGGAAATCACGCAACAAGCGAAAACGAGCGAGAAGAAACACCATCGTTATGGCTTTATCGAAATGGATGATTACAAGAAAGTGGCCTACTCCTGTGGACAGCCGCTAAACCTAACTTCAACTGAGTACCGATTATTGCTTTTAATGTTGAAATCGCCAGAAAAGGTGTTTGATCGAACAGAACTGTTAGATAAAGTATGGGGTATCAATTTTGATATCGGGTCAAATGTTGTTGACGTATATGTCAACTACCTACGAAAGAAAATTGAAAAAACGACCAAAGAAAAGGCTATTCACACTGTGATAGGTATGGGCTATGTATTAAAAATCGAAGAATAATTGAGAACGTACAACAAATTACTTTACACATTGATCGGTATCTTAGTAATCTATACCGTTACCTTTGTGGTTTTTATATTTTATTCGGTCACAAATTTTGCATTTTCCGATTTCTACAAACGCCTCGATCTCCGAAGAGAAATTACAGCCAACCGCGTTTTAGACACTAAGCGTGAAGGTGTAGAATGGTCAAAAAACTATATCGAAGAACTTTTTAACCAAACGGAATTCGTAATTGAGCTCAACCACAAAAACGGGATTAAAGGCGACAACTATCTTGACCCCTCGATTTGGAGAAAGATAGACAAGGCCGGGCCGACCAACTTTAAAGTGGGTAATAAATTTTACTCAACTAGCGTGTATTTCCAGAACAACAAACGCTACATCATTGGAATTTCCGCAGAAAATTACTTTTATTCACACCACCTCGCTTATCTAAGAAGTCTATTGATCATATCCCTGGTTTTGGGAATTCTTTTTGTCATCGTCGTCTCTCTTTTAGTCAAACGTTCTTTTATCAAGCCTGTTCACCGCTTGATTGGAGAGGTTGAAAAATTTAGTTCTGAAAACCTCTTCCTTAGATTAAATGAAGATCGTGAAAAAGGGGTTCTCCAGAAACTGGCCCAAACGTTCAATCGTATGCTAAACAGAATAGAAACCTCTTTTGAGACTCAGAAGAATTTTATTAGTAATGCCTCTCATGAACTGAACACTCCGTTGACGACGATTATCGGTATTGCCGATCTTGCTCTTTCCAAAGATAGAAGCGTTGAACAATATCAACAATCCTTAAAAAAGATTTTGGTTTCTTCGGAGAATCTAGAGAGGAAAACGCGGGCTCTGCTCATGCTTGCCCAAACGGGGTATCAAAATAACACCTTGAAATTTACGCCAGTTCGTATCGATCAAATTATAATGGATGCGGAAATCGCGGTTAAAGATATCAATTCCAAATTTCACATTAAAACTGATTTCAGCATGTTGCCCGAGGACAGCATGAAGTTAAAAGTAAACGGGTCATCTGCACTACTTCAACTTGCGATATCAAACCTTGTTTCAAACGCGTGTAAATATTCGGAGAATCACACGGCATATGTTGCTTTAGGAGCTGTTGAGAAAGGTGTAATTATTCTTATAAAGGACAAAGGTATCGGGATACCGGAAGAGGAACTAAAATTCGTTTACGACCCTTACTTTCGCGCGTCTAATGTTTCTTTTTACTCAGGATACGGCATCGGGCTACCGCTTGCTCGAAACATCATTCAAATGCACGAGGGAAAACTAACCATCAGTTCAGAACTCGCGAAAGGCACCACAGTCCGTATTGAACTGCCAACGGGGAAATTCTAATCTCATTTTAATTGGGTAGTCATATTCTAATCTCCCCTTAATCTCGTTGCTAAAAATCTAATAGAAAACTAATCTATTTTTCATCACCTCCCTATCTCCTCCCCCTAATTTTGTCATAAACAATGGCAAAAAATGGTAAGTAGAATTTTGATACCTACAGATTTCAGTACCGCTTCTCTCCAAGTGGTGTTGGCGTATCTTGAACAGACGGAGAACCGACAGGTCGAAATCATACTGGCTTGCGGAGTTGACCTTGGCACCTCCATCACGATGCTACTTGGTTTTGACAAGGATTTCTACCTAGATGAAATACAGGGTGAGGATTTCATAAAAGGATGCCAGATGATACGGTCGAGATATAAGGATAAGTTGATCGAAATATACGCAGATCTTGTAATATCTAAAAATCGTAGATACATCGCAAATTATCTAAAAGGAAACCGGATCGAAGAACTGGTACTGTCTGAGCAATACCAACATTCCGACAGCCATCATCATACTTTCGACCTCCATGGCAGACTATGCGAGTTGCAAAAGAAAGTGGGGTCGATAGTCAACAAATTAGCAGTGCGACAACAAGAGAAGGATGAGCGCGACGAACTGGAAGCCTTGTTTTTTAGAAACGATAGAAAATTAAGCTATGAGTAAAGATATTTTAGCAAAACTAAACTACGTCATCATTTTTGGGATTCTAGCATCAGCAAGTCTAGCGGTCAACTGTATGGCAAGCCCCGAACAAATAATTGAAGGTGAATGGATCGAGACCTCGTGGAGCATTGAAAAAGACAATAGTAAAAGTTCGATACCAAATGATTCCCCGGTTTATCAAGATTTAAAGAAAGAAATACTCAGCGATTTTCACGAGATACACCTCGGGCGATGGAATTTTTCTGAAAACAGAACGCTCGCATCCACCAAGGACCACCGTAAGGAACATTTAAAATGGTTCATAAAAGGTCGTGGACACATACTGGAGCTTCATCGCGACGGAAAACGTCTGGAGAGTTTTCAAATTCAAACGATAAACAGAGATAAAATTATTCTCCACCTGAATTTTGATCTTCAGGTAAAGGGTATCATGGAAATCGTTCTAGAACGAGACAATAAAAAGGAAACAAAAGAAATATATGCTAAGGAAGTATAGTACGCACCGTACGCTTGGCGATA
>NZ_JABMCQ010000155.1 GCF_013179575.1 Sphingobacterium shayense
AACATCAGGAGACGTTATCCATGATGGATTATGTAAAATATGATTTCGCATATATGTTCGCGTATTCAGAACGTCCAGGAACTTTAGCTGCGAAACGTTTTGAAGACGATATCCCAGAGTCGGTGAAGAAGAGACGTCTGACGGAAGTAGTAAATAAACAACAGGAGCATAGTCTTTTTCGGTTACAGAACTTCGTAGGTAAAGTACAAAAGGTACTTATCGAAGGTTTCTCGAAACGTTCGGACCAAGATTACTGCGGCCGTAATGATCAAAATACAATGGTCGTTTTTCCAATAGACGCTCGTTTTAAACCAGGTGAGTATGTGAATGTACTTGCCGAACGGTGTACATCAGCAACATTAATTGGACGAATTGTAGACTAATGTCTCGTATGTTAACTCGGAGGAAGTATCGTGGATAATCAAGATATAAAGAATAGATTTGGAATAATTGGTAACTCACCATTACTCAACAGGGCAATGGACGTAGCTAAGCAGGTTGCTCCAACAGATATCTCTGTGCTTATTCAGGGCGAAAGTGGGTCGGGGAAGGAAGTCTTCTCCCATATTATTCATCAACTTAGTGCGCGTAAACATGGTTCATTTATCGCCGTAAACTGCGGCGCAATCCCTGAAGGTACTATCGATTCGGAACTCTTTGGTCATGAAAAGGGATCCTTTACCGGTGCGCACGAGGCTCGGAAAGGATATTTTGAAGTTGTTGATGGTGGGACGATTTTTTTGGATGAGGTTGGAGAACTTCCAATGGGGACACAAGCTCGTTTGCTACGTGTTTTAGAATCCGGTGAGTATATACGCGTTGGATCCTCGAAGGTACAGAAAGCGAACGTGAGGGTTGTAGCCGCTACGAATGTAGATGTTTACGAAGCTGTAAAGAAGGGTAAATTTCGGGAAGATCTTTATTATAGACTTAATACAGTTCCCTTGCGCATACCTTCGTTACGTGAGCGAAAAGAGGATATAAATCTACTGTTTAGAAAATTTATCGTAGATTTTTCAGATAAATATCGCACGCCGGGTATTCAACTCATGCCTGATGCGCAAGAGATGTTGATGAACTATTCTTGGCCGGGAAATGTACGACAGTTGAAAAACATCGCTGAACAGATTGCAGTTCTTGAGCAGGAACGTATTGTTACTGCAGCGATCATGTCAAAATACCTTCCTGTAGAAAACGTTTCTTCTCTACCGGTCTTCGTTAAGGAAAGTGCGAAGGAAGATTTTTCAGAAAGGGATCTGTTGTACAAAGTTCTCTTCGATATGAAGAAGGATATGGTCGATCTTAAAAAATTGGTAGTTGAACTGATTCAAAAAGGAGTAAATTCGGGTACCTTTGAACAGAATTCTCCGTATATAAATCAATTGTATGATGATGTTCAGCCGAATAAGCAGAATTATCTTAGTGAAGAGGCGTCTCATCCGACTTTAACGATACATAACCCGAATCAAAGCTCTAAAAATAACGGCGATTACATGTCGTATGAGACACAGGATGCGGAAGAAATTGAAGAGTCGTTGTCGTTAGTTGAAAAAGAGTCTGATCTGATTAAGAAAGCTCTTAAGAAGCATAAAGGGAAAAGGAAAGCTGCAGCAAAAGAACTTGGAATTTCTGAGCGAACTTTGTATAGAAAAATTAAAGATTTAAACTTAGATTAATAACTTAGCGGGTATGCGAAGAAATGTTTCCATTTTGTCTTTACTGGCAATGCTTTGTTTAGTGTTGTTTAATAAATGTGGAGTAAGCTATAGTTTTAGCGGGGGATCCATTCCTGAAAATATGAAAACAGTTAATGTGCAGTATTTTGAAAACATAGCGCCAATGGTGTACCCTACGCTCAGTCAAAATTTCACTGAAGGTTTAAAAGAGAGGATTCGAAGTCAATCAAGACTAAGTCAAGTGACAGGTGAAGCGGATGCTACTTTTGAAGGATTGATAACAGGATATGACATTAGTCCAGTAGCGGTTGAAGCGAATACTGATAGGGCAGCAATGAATCGTCTAACAATAACCATCAAAGTTACTTATACCAACCGTTTAGATGAGACGGGAGAGAGCAATTTTGAAGAAAGTTTTACGCAATTTAGAGAATTCGGCGGAACGGTAGCCGGGCAAGAAGAAACGTTGAATACTGAAATTATAAAACTATTAACCGAGGACGTTTATAATCGTGCATTTGCAAATTGGTAGGGAATATGAGTTTATCTTTTTCGTCTTTATATCGACAGGCATTAGCAAATCCATCCGAGTTGTCGCTGGAAGATTTGGAACTATTAATTTCCAAATATCCCTTTTCGCAACCGCTTTATTTTGCGCGAGAGCGGCGGCAGTATATCATGCAAGGAACCGTCGGAGAATTGACAGCTCAAGCCAAATTGTTAGCCAGTAGTCCTAACTGGTTGTTTGAATATCTGCAACTTCCGGTCGAGCATGTCCCAATATTGGAAGTGCTAGATGATGACTACGTTCCATTTGAGGATGTTGAACCGTTGGAAGAAGAGGGGTTGGAATTCAACGAGGTAGAATCGGAAGAATTTATTCATGAGCAGGAAATAGATAATGAAGATGTATCGTCCGGAGATAACATGGAGTCGGCACACGATTCAAAGGGAGAAACTCCTATTCCACAATTCAAATTTGAAAATTTCGAGCATAGATCTTTACCTGATCAACATCCCGAGGAAGAGTTAAATACGTTGGTTAATGAGGGTATTGGTGGCGGAGACTTTTTTGCACTTCACGTAGACCCTGTTGATGGCGAGCGAGAGCAAATACAACACTCACAGGATGATTTAGCGAACAAAACGGATAAAAAGAAGGAAGAAGACATCAGTTTGTATAATGACGAGCTTATGCCGTATAGTTTTCGCTGGTGGCTACATAAGACACGTTTAGAGTTTGCAGAAACGTATCAACCTTTTGCGAGTCCGAACCTACCGGTACGAAACAAACCTGCATTTGATGCCTCAGAGTTAGATCGTGTTATTTTGGATCAGCAGATCAGAGAAAATATAATTCATCTACAAGATCCTGAAGATAAATTAAGTGATTCGATCAAGCAGCGTGCGACAACGGATCGGAGTGACGATCGAACAACAGAAGTTATCGAACGTTTTATTCGGGAAGAGCCGCAAATTCAACCCCCTCCAGCTGAACAGCTAAATACAGAAAATAAGGCCCGTAAAAGTTCTGAAGAACAATTCGATTTGGTAACTGAAACACTGGCAGCTATTTATACGGACCAATCCATGTTTGTGAAAGCTATCGAAGTTTATAAAAAATTAATTGTAAGGTTTCCAGAAAAAAAATCGTATTTTGCGACCCAAATTAAGGAACTAGAGGAAAAACTATATTAACGAAATAAATAATGCAAACATTTTTAATTGTCCTGATCGTATTAGCAAGCGCATTATTAGGACTTATTGTATTGATTCAGAATCCAAAAGGAGGCGGATTGTCATCAGGATTTTCGGGAAGTTCTAATTTGATGGGTGTACAACGTACCGGAGATTTCTTAGAGAAAGGAACCTGGGGGTTAGCGATTGCCCTGATGGTGTTTTGTATAGCACTGAATATTTTAGGTCCATCTTCGGCAGGAACTTCAGCCGGGGGGTTGGGAGGCCAAATTGAAACACCTGTTCAAACATCACCATTGAACTTAAATAATTCTCCTGTAAAAGAACAAGCACCGGTAACGACTGAGACTCCAGTAGTTAAAGATTCTACTCAATAGTCATCAGATTACCAAGATAAAAAAAAGCTCCACATGTACATGTGGAGCTTTTTCGATTTTTAGTGACAGGTTGGCACGGCCTTCAATTATACTGTCAATATTGTTGACTCAAAAGTGAAAAAATGGCAAGAAATATTGTCTTTTACCCTTTGGCATAGTTGGTGCTATTGTGTATGAGAGATTAAAGTTAGTATAAAATAAAACTAAATAATTATGGCATTAAGCATTAAACCTATCGGAGACAGAGTTGTAGTAGAAGCAGCTCCTGCAGAGGAAAAAACAGCATCAGGTCTTTACATTCCAGACACAGCGAAAGAAAAACCATCTCAAGGTGTAGTGGTTGCAGTTGGAACGGGTAAGCCGGAAGAACCCCTTACTGTTCATGTAGGTGATAAAGTATTATATGGTAAATACGCAGGAACTGAAATCACATACGAAGGGAAAGAATATTTGATTATGCGTGAATCTGATATTTACGCAGTATTATAGTTGAAAAATCATATTTAAACGTAAACCAAAAGATTAATTGTGGTGGTGGTTACGACATATGAATGTTGTATTAAACACTAGACTTTGATAAATAATAATAATAGAAATGGCAAAACAAGTAAGATATAATGTTGAAGCGCGTGACGCACTGAAAAAAGGTGTTGATGTTTTAGCAAACGCGGTAAAGGTAACTTTAGGACCTAAAGGACGTAATGTAATTATAGAGAAAAAATTCGGTTCTCCAATGATTACCAAAGATGGTGTTTCTGTAGCAAAAGAGATCGATTTGAAAGATGCCCTAGAAAATATGGGTGCTCAGATGGTCAAAGAAGTTGCTTCTAAAACGGCTGACCAAGCGGGTGATGGTACAACAACTGCAACAGTTCTTGCACAAGCGATTATTGCTCCGGGTTTAAAATCTGTTGCGGCGGGTGCTAATCCAATGGATTTGAAACGTGGTATTGATAAGGCAGTATCAGTCGTTGTGGCTAATTTAAAAGGACAATCTCAAGAGGTTGGGGCCGACAATAATAAAATTAAACAAGTCGCTACAATTTCAGCTAACAATGATGATATAATCGGTTCATTGATTGCTGAAGCAATGGAGAAGGTTGGTAACGATGGTGTTATTACCGTTGAAGAAGCAAAAGGTACAGAAACTGAAGTGAAAACTGTAGAAGGTATGCAGTTTGACCGTGGTTATTTGTCTCCATACTTTGTTACTAATTCAGATAAAATGGAAGCTGATTTAGAAAATCCCTATATCTTGATTTACGACAAGAAAATCAGCAACATGAAAGAATTGCTGCCTATCTTGGAAAAACAAGTTCAAACAGGTAAACCTTTGTTAATTATCGCTGAGGATCTTGACGGTGAAGCGTTAGCGACATTAGTGGTTAATAAGATCCGTGGTTCATTGAAAGTAGCAGCGGTTAAAGCTCCTGGGTTTGGTGATCGTCGTAAAGCGATGTTAGAAGATATTGCTATTCTAACAGGCGGTACAGTGATTTCGGAAGAAAGAGGTTACAAATTGGAAAATGCGGAACTGTCATACTTAGGTCAAGCAGAGAAAGTTGTTGTTGACAAGGATAACACTACAATAATTAACGGTTCTGGTGTTGCTGATGATATCAAAGCGCGCGTTGCACAGATCCGTTCGCAAATTGAAAGTACTTCTTCGGATTACGATCGTGAAAAATTACAAGAACGTCTTGCGAAACTTTCGGGTGGAGTTGCAGTACTATATGTTGGTGCAACTACAGAAGTTGAAATGAAAGAAAAGAAAGATCGCGTTGATGACGCTTTGCACGCAACTCGCGCTGCGGTTGAAGAAGGTATCGTCGCTGGTGGTGGTGTTGCATTTATTCGTGCTACAGAAGCATTGGTAGGCCTTAAAGGTGCAAATGAAGATGAGACTATTGGTATTGATATCATCAGACGCGCTATTGAGGAACCTCTACGCCAAATTTGTAACAACGCGGGTATCGAAGGTGCTGTAGTTGTTCAAAAAGTTAAAGAGGGTACAGACGATTTCGGATATAACGCACGTACTGACGTGTACGAGAATTTAATTGGTGCAGGTGTAATTGATCCAACTAAAGTTTCTCGTGTAGCATTGGAAAATGCAGCATCTATTGCTTCAATGTTGTTAACAACAGAATGTGTGCTTGCAGATGAACCAGAAGAAAACCCAGTGGGAGCCGGAGCTCCTCCAATGGGTGGCGGAATGCCAGGCATGATGTAAGATTACGTCTTAAATTCAATATACATTATAAAAGCCTCGATATTTCGAGGCTTTTGTTTTAATCTCATTTTTTACTTTTTATTATGGTGCTTTGTCATGTTTATTTTACGGAGTCATTCTTTTTAGACCTTTAAATTGGAAAATATCTACTGTTTTTCGTGAAATAAATTATTAACTTTAATTATAATACGAGCGTAATATGCAAAAATACCATTATACAGATGGGGTTAATAGCTACGGTCCTCTTTCTATTTTGGAACTGAAGGCAAAGGGAATCACCGGCGATACCTATATTTGGACGGAAGGGATGCCTAATTGGGTTTTGGCAAAGACTGTTCCTGAGGTGGCAGATATTATTGAATCTGGGGATCAGCCATACTTTTCTACGAATGCGGGAGTCCCTCCTCAGTTTTCTCAAACGCAGCAAGAAGGTATGTACGGAAGACCGAATGGAAACCCTCCTAAAAACTATTTAGTGGAAACCATTTTGACAACAATTCTATGTTGTTGGCCAATAGGTATACCATCTATAATATATGCGTCAAGAGTTGAAAAGAAATTTTACCGTGGAGATATAAGGGGTGCTGAGCTGGATTCAGCTAGCGCAAAAAAATGGATGATAATAAACATTATCGCGTGTGTTGTACTATGGGTGTTCTATGGCATTTTGTTTGGAATTGGAGTTTTAGCGACGTAAATTCTAATGTATTTCTATGCTGATCAAAATGTTTTTCATTCGCTATAGATACTTTTGGTATGTATTGATCATCTTACTGACCGGTCTATTTCTTTATGTGTATTATCAATATGATCCTTTGGAATATGTTTGGTTTCCTAAATGTCCCATAAAAGCGTTTACTCATCTCGAGTGTCCCGGTTGCGGCTCACAGCGGGCGATTCATAGTTTGCTGCATGGTGACGTTGAAAGTGCGTTTTTTCACAACGCGTTAGTTTTGCCGATTATCCCTTATTTAATACTTGGATTTGGTTTTCAACTTATAAAACATCCTACTTCGCAGCAACTCTACTGGCGAAGGATCCTATTTGGCGAATGGGCTATTTGGATTGTTAGTGTAATCGTACTCTTTTATTTTATTTTTCGAAACTTGTAACGCCGATGCGTTCGTGCGTATAAATCGTTGCTCACATTATCTATTGACATCCGAGTGTCTTACGGAAAAATCTCGGTTGTATTATCTTCGATTTGTCTCTAGACGCACGAAGTTCTTTCTCTCAGTATGTATATAATCTCTCTAATCGCATCTTTGCGATAAATGGATTTTGGAAATTTTTTATGAAAAAAATATTTATTCGAATGATACAGGTTTTATTTGTTCTTTTAGGGTTATTAATAATTGGTACGATCATATATTTGCAGCATGATCGATTTGGAGGAACCCCTTCTAACGACAGGCTTGAGCGTATGAAAAATGCTGCTACCTACAGAAATGGAGCATTCCAGAATTTGGAAGAGACTCCAATGGTACCCGAAGGAGTAAGTACATTAGAAATGCTTCAAGGGTTCTTTTTTAACAAAGACAAGCGTAACGTTCCGAAAGATACTATTCCGGTTATGCAGACAAACCTTAAGAATTTGCCAATAGATAGCAATTTATATATCTGGTTTGGACATTCTTCCTATTTTCTTCAGATGGACGGAAATCGAATATTAGTTGATCCAGTATTTAGTAAGTACGCAACTCCAGTACGCATAAGTGTTCGTGCTTTCGATTATCAATACGAATATACGGCCGAAGATATGCCTAACATTGATATCTTGGTTATCACCCATGATCATTGGGACCATTTGGACTATAATACTTTTAAAAAGCTGCAACATAAAGTTAAACATATCGTGACGGGACTGGGTGTTGGAAGCCATTTAGAGAAATGGGGATTTCCTGCTGCGAATATCACAGAGCTTTACTGGGGTGAGTCGGCGGATGTAAATGAACTTAAATTTACTTCTACACCTGCGCGACATTTTTCTGGTAGGGCTTTTACGCGTAATACGACATTGTGGTCGTCGTTTGTTTTAAAAGGGACAAAGAATATTTTCCTTGGTGGAGACAGTGGATATGGGAAGCATTTTAGAGATATTGGGGCTGAGTACGGGCCATTTGATTTTGCGATCCTTGAAAATGGACAATACAATGAGATGTGGAAATATATTCACATGATGCCCGAGGAAGTTGTACTTGTGGCAAAGGAATTACAGGCACGTTACACTATCCCTGTGCACTCCGGTAAATTTCCATTAGCAAATCATGCGTGGGACGAACCGCTCATTCGTGTAAGTAAAGCTGCAAAAGAAAATAACGTGCCTATCATTACACCAAAGGTAGGGCAAGTTGTTAATTTTGGAGATATCCCAATTAATGAGGAATGGTGGAAGGGAATTCGTTAAATGACATAGATCGTCGTATTGGATTGAAAGTATAAAGGGGCTTTGCAAAGTAAAAGCCCCTTTATAGAATGATTTAATGAAGTCTAATACCCTTGATTTTGCGTTAGATTAGGATTTACCGGTATTTGCTGACTAGGAATAGGGTATACCAATGTTTTTGGATCTGGATCTTCCTGTTTTTCTTGCCAAGCTTGGAGGAATTTTCCGAATCGGATGAGGTCTTGACGTCTCCATCCTTCCCAGTATAATTCTCTTGCACGTTCATCGAGCAAATTGTCTAACGTTAGCGAGCTTAGGGCTGCTACTCCTCGTGGAACACGAATTTTGTTGATCAAAAGCAATGCCTCAGCACTTGTGCCTGTCCCACCTCGTAATATAGCTTCGGCCTGCATCAGGATTACGTCGGCGTAGCGATAGACAACCCAGTCGTTGTTCCGTTGGCCATTACTTTCATAGTCAAAAGCATACTTTAATGGTCTAATTCCAGCAGTTTCTAACGTTGCTCCAGATGTTCGTATTGTAACTTCTCTGGTGAACTTCAATGGTGCATTAGATGGGTTACGTGCCATGAGCGGTTTGTTCGTTGACCAATTGTATTGTTGGCCTTCAAAAAAGCCAACATTTTGACGACGAAATTCTCTTTTTCTATTTGAAGTTGTGTCCGCGGCGTATTCGTAATATATTCCTCTTCTTTCGTCCGTTGCGGCGAATTTATCGTAATAATCTGATAAAGTACACCAACCATTCCAACCACCGGGATTCATATTGTAATGGGCTATAGTATTCCACGTTCGATCAACATTTCCACCCCGGACGCCATTTTCGTTGTATAATGTAAAAATGTTTTCTGTCGACTTTTGATCATTGTCAGGTGCAAAATTATCGAAATATTTTCCTTTAGGCGAAATGCTATAGCTACCTGAGGCAGTAATTTCTTTGGCTAAAGCAACGACGCGGTTCATGTCAGCGGGGTCGAACGTCGGAGATTGACGATTATTGAAGGTGCCTCGGTTTAAATGCACTTTCATCAGTAAAGCTCTGGCGGCATTTTTGCTTGCGACATACGCAGTTTTCGGAGTTCCTTCGGGAAGGTTTGGCATGGCTTCGGTTAGCTCACTAATGATATAATCCATTGCTTGATCAGGATTCATTACAATCGGAGGAATTCTATAATCATCTAGGGATTCTCCTTCACGTAATGGCGCTGCCCCAAATAAATCAATAAAATCAAAGATTGCAACTGCTCGAATAAAGCGGGCTTCAGCCTCCTGTTGCGCTGACGGTTTAAACCTTAATACATTTGTCGCGTTGAAAACGAGTGTACCTAAGCTCACAAATGTATTATTCATGTAGCCATTGTCTGCATTCCATTCATGTAGATGTATTGAACGGTGCATACCGTTATCATCCCAATCGCCTCCTCGTGTTGGAGCCATGGCAGCGTCGGTTGATATCTCTTGTAATACCCATCGTTGCTCTTGTTGGTATGGAGTATTAAAGGCGGTGTAAGCCGATGTTAAAAGTGCTGCAGGATCAACGATTTCGCCACTTCCTTCTTCCAGTTCGCCTCGAAACTCTTCTTCAAGCTTTGTACACGATGAGTTGAAGGTTATAAGACCCGCTAACGTTATGTAGATTATATATTTAGATTTCATAACTGTATGTTCTTTTTTGAGTTAAAGTGAAAAATTAACACCAAGTAAAATGCTTCTTGCTGGAGGATAAGGTAGATATTCAATCCCTAATGAAGCAATCCCTCCGGTTGATCCGTCCGTATTAACCTCGGGATCAAAACCTGTATATTTGGTTATCACAAAGAGGTTTTGACCGGTAAGCGAAATATTGAAATTTTTAAAAGTATTCCCGATATCGCCGACTCTGTAGCCCAACGTCATATTTGCAAGTTTCATATAATCGCCTTTTTCAAGATAGCGAGTCGAAGGTGCTGCGGAATTTGAAGTCGATTCTTTTACACTAGTGTCAAAAAATGATGAACCGATGTTCCTGGATGATAGGTTGCTTATACCCAATGTTGTTGCCGCTGTGTTG
>NZ_JABMCQ010000156.1 GCF_013179575.1 Sphingobacterium shayense
AAGTTAGATACCTATGGGTACGAGATTAGTTTAGGTTGGAATGATAAAATTGGCACTGATTTTAATTACGGTGTCTCAGGACGTTTAAATTGGTCAGATATGAAGATCGTTTACAAAGATTTGGATCCTGTGTCAGTGATGTATCCTTGGAATGAAAGAAACGGAGAGTCGAGTGATCTTGGGATGTGGGGTTACGACTATATTGGGATGTTTAAAACACAACAAGATGTTGATACGTATGTTGAGCAGTATGGTATTACATCCGTGTTCGATACGCCAGCAAATCAACTTCGCCCTGGAATGTTATATTATCGCGATGTCCGCGGCCCGTTGCGCCCAGACGGAACATTCGAGGGACCCGATGGTAAAATTGATGAATTCGATCAGGTTAAATTAAGCGATACAGAAGAAAACCATTATGGATTCGGACTTACATTGCGTGCCGGTTATAAAAATATCTCATTTGAGACGGTAATCGCTGGAAGCTTTGGTGGCTATTCAGAGATTAGTTCGTCCGAACGAAAGAAAATGAACAACGATATTACGCGCGTATATAATAATCTCCCAGTAATTTGGGGTGATATTTATGATCCTGAACTTAATCCAACTGGTACCATGCCGAATCCACATTGGGAAGATATTTATGACGTTAGTTCACGTTTTTGGGAAGTTAGTTCTTTTCGTATGCGTGTTGCGAGCATGAATCTTGGATATACCCTACCTAAAAGTCTAGTCGAAAGAATGAAAGTAGCGAATGCGCGTGTGTATGTCACGGCATTGAATCCATTCGGATTATATCAAGCATTCAGTTATAAAGATACGTACGGAACATCATGGGACTCTTTCCCTAATCTAAGAACCTTTTCATTCGGATTGAATCTGACTTTATAAAACGTTGACTAACTAGGATTAACATGAAAAAGCATATATATATAAAATTAATGGTGGCGCTGCTTATCGTGAATGTGAGCTGTAAGGATGATTTCCTTGAGGAAAAGCGTGATCTAACCGGGGTAAATGAGGAAGTGTTCCAAGACCCTATTCTAGGACAGGCATATGTTGACTACATCTATGGAATGTTCTTGCCAGCAGATAATGGTAGTGGCTTTTTGGAAACCCAAACGACTTCAGAAAATGGTCGTTACAATACCGTATTTACGCAAACAACTGATGAATTAGCCGGAGAGACTGATTTTAATAAGGAGTGGGCATCTATTTCCAATATTAACAATCATGCAAATAAGTACTTCGGCCAGCGGATGAGTACGAATATTAATAATAATACATGGACACGATTACGCCAAATTAATCTTTTTCTTACAGAAGTTGACAAGTATGGGATGGATGAGAGCGTCAAGAATTTGTTAAAAGGGCAGTTATACTTTTGGAGAGCTTGGCAATATTTTGAAATGGTGAGAATGTATGGAGGAGTGCCACTTGTGCTTGCTCCCCAGAGTCCGGCTGTGGGAGATATCGAGGAAAACTCCACACCGCGTAGCTCAACTTCAGAGTGTATTGCACAAATCGCTGCGGACTTGGATCAAGCCATGGCGTTGCTTCCCGGAAAATGGGATGACGCAAATTGGGGACGAATTACGAGTGGAGCCGCAGCTGCATTGAAAGGACGTGTCTATTTGACGTGGGCAAGTCCAATTTTTAATCCTAATGACAACACCGAAAGATGGCAAAAGGCTTACGACGCTAATAAAGCTGCAAAGGAACTTTTGGAATCAAATGGTTTTGGATTGTTTAGAGAAGGCAATCTCGAAAACGGTGAGGCGTGGGGTAACATGTGGTTTAAAGAGGTTGGTAACCCAGAGGCCGTTTTAGTTTTCGGATTCAATAATTTTGATGCAGGAGGTAATTTCACAAAGAATAACGGATGGGAACAGGCTATTCGTCCAAGAGAGATCAATGGTGGCGGTTCTGTTTCACCAACTCGTCAAATTGTGGAATCATTTCCGATGAAGGATGGTAAAGCAATTGATGATGGAAGCTCGGCTTATACGTACGATGCAAATAAGTTCTACAAGAATAGAGACCCTAGATTTTACAAATCGTTTGCGTATAATGGTTCGATTTGGCCTTTTAACGGTGATCCAAATTTCAAAGTTTGGACATATTCTTGGAAGAAAAATTCCGATGCCGGTACCGCTTATACTTCGACAGAGACCAAGGGGGCAAACGCTAGTGGTATTTACATACGCAAGGTTTCTAACTTACAAGCTAATAATTCCATTAATAACTTCGAAGAAAGTGGCACCGATTTTATGGAGCTACGATTTGCTGAGGTTGTGTTGAATCTCGCTGAGAGTGCAGTAGGTATTAACCGTTTAAGTGAAGGAATGGAAGGGTTAAGGTCGATCAGAGAACGCGCCGGAATAGAAAATTTGGATGGTTCATATGGGTTGGCAAATGTAGCAGGTGACCGCAACAAAATGTTTAAAGCAATTCTAGATGAGCGAAAAGTAGAGTTTGCCTATGAAGGTAAACGCTTTTATGACCTGCGCCGCTGGATGCTTTTTGATAATTCTACGGGGATGAATTCACGATTAGGTATTCCTCAATTGAATGGTACGCGTAGAACGGGTTATAGAATTACCGTAAAAGCGGCGAACGGTAACGAATATTTTGGCAGCAATGACCCTTTGCTTGTGAGTGGATCGGGAGCGCCTGTTTTGGATAGAAATTCCAACGATTATCCGGCGGGAGTTGATAATTATGAAGAATATGTCGATTATTTATATGAAAACCATTTTGTCGTAACCGTACGAGATGATCTCGACCGTACAAACGTGTCGCCAAACTGGACATTCAAGTGGTATCCAGAGTATTACTATTTCGGGATTCACCAGGACGTTTTGGACAATTCGCCTTACCTCGAGCAAACAAAAGGATGGAACAGTTTGAACGGTTCGGGTACATTTGACCCATTATTATAAGATTATTTTAGTTTAGTTTTTTGGAGTTGGAATCCTCGGCATAGTATTTATGTCGGGGATTTTTTATCGAAATAAAAGCGTGTTAGTAAAATAATTTGTTTTAATAACGGTTGCCATTTTTCAAAATATAAAATAAGGTAATAATATAGTTACGCTTCTGGATAATATGCTATACTACTTCGGGAAAATAATATAAATTATTCTGTGTTTATCTTTTTAGATTTGAATATCGATTATAAATATTGTACGATATAATCCTAATACAAGTACCATAATTTAATAATAATAAGCGTTGGGACACGATCCGAGGAGTGACTTGGCTCCCTATAAAGACTAGACGTTTTAATAAGAAAAGAGATGATTAACAAATTTGTAAATGGTATCCTGTTGTGCGCAGGATTGTTTTCCTTCCAATTGGTAAAGGCACAATATCCTAAGATACCACAAGACGTTCAGAAGGCCTCCAATGAGATGATGGAGCAGGCTCGTACGCAATCAGATATTGCCTGGGGGAAAGCACTTCCGGTGATTGATGAGTATGCGAAACAAGGTAAACCATATATCCCTTGGGCATCACGTCCAAGCGATCTTCCCCAGGCGGAAATCCCGGCGTTTCCAGGTGCTGAAGGTGGCGGGAAATACAGCTTTGGCGGTAGAGGGGGAAAAGTGATTGTGGTAACAAGCCTGCAGGATTCTGGTCCTGGTACGTTAAGAGAAGCCTGTGAACAAGGCGGCCCAAGGATAATTGTTTTTAATGTTGCGGGTATAATTCGGCTGAAAACACCTTTAATAATACGGGCACCGTACATAACAATTGCCGGTCAATCTGCTCCAGGTGACGGTGTATGCGTTGCCGGAGAATCTGTATGGATAAATACCCATGATGTATTAATTCGTCACATGCGTTTTCGTCGGGGAGAAACTTACGTTGGTCGACGTGATGATGCGATTGGGGGGAATCCTATCGGGAATATTATGATCGATCATGTCTCTGCTAGTTGGGGTTTAGATGAAAATATGTCGATGTATCGTCATATGTATAATGATAGTACCGGTAAGACAGAAGAGAAGCTTGGAACAGTAAACATTACCATTCAGAATTCCATTTTTTCAGAGGCACTAGATACTTGGAACCACGCGTTCGGAAGTACACTAGGAGGTGAGAATTGTACGTTTATGCGCAATTTGTGGGCGAATAACGCGGCAAGAAACCCATCAATCGGCTGGAATGGTGTGTTTAATTTTGCTAATAATGTCATATATAACTGGGTACACCGAGCCATTGATGGAGGAGACTACAAGGCCACGTATAATATTTTTAATAATTATTTTAAACCAGGTCCGGCGACACCAGAAGGGAAGCCAATTAGCTATCGTATTTTAAAGCCGGAATCCGGTAGAAGCAAGTTGCCGTATGTTGTTTTTGGACGTGCATATGTTGAAGGAAATATAGTCCATGGAAACGAGAAGGTGTCTTCCGACAATTGGAACGGAGGGATTCAGGTTGAGAACAAGGAAGGTAATGAAATGGCATTTGAAGATGCTACTCCGTATTTTGCTGCGATGAAAGCTAATAAACCATTTCCTCACGCAGAGTTTAAAATAATGTCGGCAGAAGAATCTTATGACTATGTACTAGCAAATGCGGGAGCTACATTACCAAAACGTGATCCTGTTGATACACGTATTGTCAGAGAGGTTAAAGAAGGAAAACCTAGGCCTCTTGAAAATGTGAAATTGCCCGAGAAAGATTTTGAGCATCGTCGGTTGGCAAAAGATTCCTATAAAATAGGCATCATCACGGACATAAGTCAGGTGGGCGGTTACCCTAAGTATGAAGGTAAAAGTTATAAAGATTCAGATAATGATGGGATTCCTGATCAAGCGGAGCTAAAAATGGGATTGAATCCAAAAGATGGTGGTGACTCGGCAAAAATAGGCGACTCAGGATATGCGAATATCGAGGTCTTTTTAAATAATATAGGATCAAAATAGTTAGTTATGCGGGATACATTAAAGAATATGCTTATTCTGGTCCTGCTGGGGCTACCTTTTCTTTCCATGGCGCAATATCCAGTGGTACCGGACTCTATTGAAGCTATTGCTGCGCGTAAAATGCAGCTAGAGGATTTGCGTGCAGAAAAAGCTTGGCAAAAAGCACAGCAGGTAATTACGCAAGAAGGGAAACCTTTTATTCCTAATGCTTCAAAGCCCGAGGATCTGCCTCAAGCAACGATTTTAGCGTTCCCTGGTGCCGAAGGGGGTGGAGCTTTTACTGCAGGTGGTCGAGGTGGCAAGGTTATGGTGGTAACTAGTTTAGCGGATTCCGGTCCGGGTACTCTACGAGAAGCCTGTGAGTCGGGAGGTGCACGAATTGTTGTGTTCAATGTGGCAGGAATTATTGAGCTGCAGACTCCAATTAATATAAGGGCACCATATATCACGATCGCAGGCCAAACTGCTCCAGGGGATGGTGTATGTGTTGCTGGGGAGTCTTTTCTTATCGATACACATGATGTAGTTGTACGTTTTATGCGTTTTAGACGAGGCAAAACGGAGGTGACGCGAAGGGACGATGCACTTGGGGGGAATGGAATAGGCAACATTATTATTGATCATGTTTCCGCTAGCTGGGGGCTTGATGAGAATATGTCGATGTACCGCCATGTTTATGACCGAGATGGCAAAAATTTGAAACTACCTACTGTCAATATTACTATTCAGAATTCAATTTTTTCAGAGGCATTGGATACTTATAATCACGCTTTTGGAAGTACGATAGGCGGACTTAATAGTACGTTTATGAGAAATCTATGGGCGTCAAATATCAGTAGAAATCCATCTGTTGGTATGTATGGCGATTTCGGTTTTGTAAATAACGTGGTTTGGAATTGGTGGAACAGAACGGCGGATGGTGGTGATCATCGATCGCTATATAATTTTATAAACAATTATTATAAACCAGGACCGATTACACCGGTGGGTGAACCAATATCTTATCGTATCTTAAAACCGGAGAGTGGGCGAGATAAAGAACACGAACATACCTTTGGTAAGGCCTATGTTCACGGTAATATTGTTGAAGGAAATGCTAAAGTAACTGAAGATAATTGGGATGGTGGCGTTCAGCCAGAGGCAGAACTTTCTGTATTGACTGAGATCCGTGTAGACAAGCCGTTCCCGTTGTCTAATTTTGGCAAAATTATGAGCGCACAGGAGTCTTATCGTTACGTGCTAGAGAATGTCGGAGCAATACTTCCCACGCGGGACGAGGTCGATAAACGAATTGTTAAACAAGTAACAACAGGTAAGGTCTTTTACTCGGAGCCAAAGAAAGAAATTTTCCAGTCTCCCTATGTAAAGCGCCGCTTACCTGTAGATTCCTATAAAAAAGGAATAATCTCCGATATTGATCAGGTCGGAGGATATCCTGAATATAAAGGAGTACCTTATAAAGATGCAGATAACGATGGTCTCCCTGACGACTATGAACGCTCCAATGGCTTAAATCCCAAAGATTCTTCCGATGCGGCGCAAATCAGTGAAACGGGTTACGCACATATCGAAAATTACTTAAATAGTGTTGTACCTGTAAAGAAAGTGAAGCCTATTTAGTTTGCAGCAGTGCATATGTTTATGTTGGTTAGTTTCGAGAGCTGTTGCAATAACAGCTCTTTTTTTGTACAATAATGTACAATGTTATTTGTTTTATGGCCTTTTAATGGGATTGTGATGCAAATATGTTGGAATAGCTAGAGAAAATAATATAACTATCTGCTTTTGTTTTTATTTATGTTTGTATTGTTAGATATATCAAGAATATACGTTCGATATCGTCCTAATTAAAGGGGCGAATAAATAAGCTTTAGATATATCACATTATAAACCTAATAATCTAATATAGGATTTTGTATACGTTTTTTTATCATATATGTTTGAATATTCGTAAATGGCAATTGATTTGGGCCATTTTGGTATTTGTTGCGTTGTCGGTTCACGGACAGGAAGGTCAATCACCGATTGTTTTGAACGAAACAGGTGAACTGTCCTACCAGAAGTCGCCAAACGGAGACCGGGTTTTGGATTTTTCTTACGCTGGGTATCAAGGGGGAGATAAATCAATTCCGGCTGCAGAAGTCGAAATCTATGTGCCTGCGAAATCCGGCGATGCTACCACTCGCATTCAACGTGCAATTGACTATGTCTCTAAACTACCTGTTAATAAAAATGGTTTGCGTGGAGCAGTCTTGCTAGGCGAGGGGGACTATGGAGTGCTTGGGACGATCAGATTACATACTTCAGGTGTCGTATTAAGAGGGAGTGGGTTTGGAGATAAGGGGACAAGAATTTTAGGTTTGGGTACAACCCGAGAAACCTTAATTCAGATTTGCGGTATTAATGACCCTATCTATACGGATGTCCAGAATGTAAAAAGTTCTTACGTACCGGTTGGATCGATGGCGATTCCCGTAGAACGGGGGGCTGAATTTAAGGTCGGCGACAAGATTCGTATTAAAAGACCGTCGACGCAAGCCTGGATTGATAGTCTAGGAGCCTCTCATTTTGGCGGGGGCATCACTTATCTCGGTTGGAAACCAGGGCGCCGCGATGTGTATTGGTTAAGAGAGATTTTAAGGATAGACGGGAATACTATTTGGATTGATGCCCCTATTACTACGGCATTGGATCCGAAATTTGGCGGCGGAACGGTAGAAAAATATACATGGCAGGGTCGCGTTCAAGAAGTCGGAATTGAAAATATAAAATTGGAATCCGCATTTGATTCCACCAACCGCAAGGATGAGGATCATCGATGGATGGCCATTACAATTGAGAACGCAAGTAATGTGTGGGTACGGTCGATGACATTTAAGCATTTTGCAGGCTCTGCGGTGTATGTCTTACCTAGCGCATCTAAGTTGACGGTCGAAGATTGTGTCTCGATAGCTCCAATCTCTGAGGTAGGCGGCGAACGAAGATATACGTTCTACACTAAAGGACAGCAAACATTGTTTCAACGTCTTTACGCCGAAGAGGGCTATCACGATTTTTCTGTAGGTTATCTAGCTAGTGGACCGAATGTGTTTTTGCAATGTCAGGCTATCGGTGCCCATAGCTTTAGCGGCGCCATTGACAGCTGGGCGTCTGGAGCGCTATTTGATATTGTTGATATCGACGGACAAGCCTTAAGTTTTAAAAATAGAGGACAAGACGGGCAAGGTGCCGGTTGGTCCGCTGCCAATAGCGTGTTTTGGCAATGTTCGGCGAGCTTAATAGAGAGCTTTCGGCCACAGACAGCGCAAAACTGGACATTTGGTAGCTGGGCACAGTTTCAAGGTGACGGTTATTGGGAGCAGTCGAACGAACACATTAATCCGCGGAGTCTATATTACCAACAGCTCGCTGATCGAAAAGTAGAAGATGCCGAAGAACGTGCAATATTGTTACCTGTCCCGACAGAGGCTTCTTCCAGTCCAACAGTAGAGGTCGCTGCAAAGTTAACTGCTTTAGCTTATCAACCGATTCCGACTTTACGTAAATTTATTGAACAGGCAGAGACAAGGAACAGCTTCGACACGAACAAGAAGAACATTCGAAATGTGGAAACATTACCCGTAATTAAAGAAGCTGATGTTGCAATAGCTCCGTCTATGCGTGTGTATTCTGGTTGGTTAGTGCGAGGTAACCGGGTGTTAACAGGAGCAAAAAGTGACGTGCAATGGTGGAATGGTAGCGCCCGGAGTTATGCTCTAAAGGATATGCGTCCACATATTACACGATTCGTTCCGGGAGAACACGGACTCGGGTTAACCGATGATCTGCAAGAAACTGCCGATCGAATGCAAGATGAAAACATCCTAAGTATTGATCACAATTATGGACTTTGGTACGATCGTCGTCGTGATGACCACGAACGCGTCCGTCGGATTGATGGCGACGTTTGGCCTCCGTTTTACGAACTTCCTTTTGCGCGTAGTGGAACGGGACTTGCATATGACGGATTATCGAAATACGATTTAACAAAATATAATAAGTTCTATTGGGGACGGCTAAAAGCGTTTGCTGATATAGCGGATCAGAAGGGATTAGTACTTATCCATCAGAATTATTTCCAACATAACATTCTAGAAGCGGGGGCGCATTATACTGATTTTCCATGGCGAACGGCCAATAATATCAATAACGTGGGTTTCCCGGAACCTGTACCCTATGCCGGTGATAAACGTCTTTTTATTGCGGAGCAATTTTACAATGTTGATAATGAGGTTCGTCGTGAAATACATAAAGGTTATATACGCCAGTGTCTAGAGAATTTTAAAGATAATACTGGCGTGATTCAGATGATAGGCGCGGAATATACTGGTCCATTACATTTTGTCCAATTTTGGCTGGACGTAATTAAAGAATGGACTGCTAACTCAGGAAGGCATCCGATTATTGCGCTGAGTACGACAAAAGATGTTCAAGATGCGATCTTGCAAGACGCTGATCGTGCACGCACTATTCAGGCGATTGATATCCGATATTGGCACTATCAATCCGATGGAAGTGTATATGCGCCAAAAGGAGGACAAAATTTGGCACCTCGGCAACACGCACGTTTAATGAAGCCTAAGAAGACGTCTATGGAGCAGGTTTATCGCGCGGTACGTGAATACCGAGATCGGTATCCGGAAAAGGCTGTGTTATATCACGGTGACAACTATCCTGAAATGGCGTGGGCAGTATTCATGGCGAGTGGCTCAATGGCTGCTATCCCAAAAATTGCCGAGAGCGGTTTTTTAAATGCTGCGTCGAGGATGAAAGCTGACGATAATAATGGTATTTGGATGCTTCACGGGGATCAAGGAGTAATTGTCTATAACGCTAACTCGAGTTCATTAGATTTGGATTTGTCGAATTACAAAGGCCGTTATACAATTTATCACATCGACCCAGCAACTGGAGAAACGACAAAAAAAGGTAAAATCCAAACTGGTGAGCGTACAACGATTGAGAATAGTATGAATGCACCAGAGATTATTTGGCTAACTAAAAACTGATATAATGAAAATTTGTAAAAAGTTACTACCACTAATTATTGCAGGGGCCTTGTTTTCTTGTAACGAAATAAAAAAGGAAGCAGAGCCATTGGGGCGCTTGCAGGTGTCGGATAACGGGCGCTTTTTGACCCAAGATGGTAAACCTTTTTTTTGGTTAGGAGATACAGGATGGTTGCTCTTTAATAAGTTAACTCGGGCTGAAGCGGAGATGTATCTTGAGGATAGAAGTAATAAAGGATTTAATGTAGTGCAAGCGATGGTTCTTCATACCGTGCCTTCAGTTAATGTTTACGGAGACTCCTCTATTACCAATAACGATGTCTCGCAGCCGCTTATTACGCAAGGGAACAATCCAGAGGATGAAATGGAGTATGACTATTGGGATCATGTCGACT
>NZ_JABMCQ010000157.1 GCF_013179575.1 Sphingobacterium shayense
TACAGATAATGCCGTTTTGGTTTGTAATTTTATCCAACACCTCCCCCATCCCCTCGACAGGCAACGGATACTCGTCATCGAAGAATGCGGAATCTAACCCATGTAGCCACTGATTCAGCTTAAAGTCTCGATATAAAACGCGGTGTTTTTGGTAAGGCATTTGGGGTAAAAAATTATACAGATTAGCGCTAATTAACCCGAACGTATTAAGTGAAAGCGTGTCTGCGGACGCAATACGTTTCGGTAAAGGATTGGGCACAATGCCCAACCCTTCACAATACTTCGTGTAATCCATGATCCTTGTTAACGATTAGGAAAACCCAGTCCCGGAAATATTACGTCGCAAAGTTCATTAAGCAACAGGGGACTTGTTAAAACAGTCAGCTGACCGCCATCTAACGGTTTGTTTACCGCGTTGCTGACGATTTCGGACACATCAGCTTTTCGAGTGGGATTAATTCTTGATTTCATCATTTTTTATTTTTTTTGTTTAGTAAAAGACTAAGGCCTTAGTCATCAATGATATCACTACCGAACTTACGAGAGAATATCTGGTAAAAACGAATAAAAGTGATTATGTACCGATTTAGGGAGTGAAGTACCCTTTTTGGCTATTTTTTTTCACCTTATGTCACCCTTAAACGTTACGCGGTTAACCATTCAGCCGCTTTCCTTCGAAAACAGAGATTGCTCGTGTCACCCCTGTCACTTGACATCAAATCGGAAAAACTCGTCATTAGCAATTGCCAAATCAAATCTACTGATGAAAAAAACGATCTATTTCCCGGGCCGTCTATACGTAAAGAATATGGTGGAGCAAACCCAGTTGCAATCTCTGGTGTCTTCCTTTAAAATGTTAAATTCGAAGCGCACGAATCTCAAAATTGAAACCGCCGAATGTGTGATTCAGGAATTCGACGGGCGCTATGCCTATCTCTATAGTTTCGAGATTATTCTGCCGCATAGCCAAACCTTTTTAATGCAGTCCAAGTTCAGTGATCTTCACAAATTATATTTGCTCGATGCAATAAAACCTGTACATATAACCAGTGGTAAGCGCTGGGGACACCATCTTGCGCTTGCCCCCAATTATGGCTGTTTCGCTTACCTCCCCGACGGCTGTTACCGCGTTCGCCTACCAAAAGGAAAAACACATCTGTTTGGATACTATTTTGACAATAAGATATTTCGTCGAGAAAACGAAAGAAAATTTGAATTCATAAAAACGGTGATCGACGCACAAAGAACGCGTATGAATATCCCGAAATTCAGCGAAATCATTCCAATAGATTCTAGAACTACAATGTTTATCCAAAATCTTTGCGAAAACATAAATCAGAAAGAACTCCAAGGTGAAGCATTTATATTTCAAGGAATAGTAAGGCTCATCGAATTAGCTAGGGACAATTATAACGAGCACTATAGTAGAGAATCGTACGAGCACAGCATCGCCGATAGAGCGCGTCAACTCGTCGAGGACCACGTCGATCAGTACGGAAATGCATTTAGCTTCAACTCGATTTATGAGATCTTAGGTTACAAGAAGACTACTGTTCACCGCGTGCATCAATGTAAGTTTCATGGATCGCTGCTTGACTACAAAAAAGAACTGCTCCTGCAAAAAGCTATGAAATTACTCGAACGGGGAGAATCTATTAAAAATTGTGCCTACAGCTGCGGCTATAATTCGCCGGAAAATTTCCATCGGTTTTTCAAAGGGAGAGCCGGATTCAGTCCGTCAGTTTATGTGAAAAATCTTCAGGAGCGTAACGATCAGCGCTAAGTTCATCTTGTTCAGCCTCACCTTCAACAGATGAGACTGAAAGGTCGATTATACAACACACCAGGAAATAAAGACACCCATAAATAGGAATAAAAGGCTGATTTTAAAACTATTACATTTTTACTTTTGATCAAAACTAAAATAAAAATGTATACTCGGATTAAATCTATCGCCCTATTTTGTTTGCAGCTGTTCCTTATGGTATTCTGGATCTATGTGGCGCTAGATAAATTATGGACACCACAAGGCTTTCACCGTTCGCTCCAAACCCAGCCATTCCCTAATTGGTGGGCCGACATCCTTTTCTGGCTTTTACCGTTAGTAGAACTCGCAATCGGATTACTATTCGTACTGCCGAAGTATCATTCCGCGAACTCAAGTGGCACTAAATCTACTGACCGGCCGAATCCAAAACAGCTTTCTTTGCCTTCCCTTTACACAATATTCAAAATCAGAACGAGAGCCTTCCGGTTTATCAGTCCATTTCTATTATCTGCGGTTTTGCTTGCTGTGTTTTCTGTCTACATTGGACTAGGACTGCTAGGGATGTATGAAAAACGTCCCTGCGGTTGTGCTTCGGTATTCTCACAGCTATCGTGGTCATCACACCTGATCGTAAATCTTATCCTTCTTTTCGTTTCACTTTTGGGATGGTTTCTACATTCATCGGACAACCCTACAAAAAAGGACGATGGTCCTAATAAAGTAATGAGGGATAGCACTCTTGTTCAAATTATTGTTTCAGCCACACCGATTCTTTTATTCCACTTTTTGATTTTTAAAGTTTCATGTTTTAAAAAATTCCCCAGACGATTTGCACTATTCACGGGCAGGCCAGTACCGCACTGGCCACCGTATACGTTTGTCATACCTTCCGTAAAAAATGTGACCGAGATCTTGATGATTGTTCCATTTCGTTAAACCCCTGAATAATCCTAAAATTAAAATAACACTTATGAAAAATTTAAAATCTTACGTCGCGGCTATAGTAGCTGTGGCCTCAGTTGTCGGATTTTCGGCATTTAATATTGTTGCGCCTAATAATCTAGCAGATGTAACATTGTATTTTCACGGTGACCCAGAAGTTGAAGCTGAAGTCGCGGATGAATCCAATTGGAATGATATTCCAAATGGTGAATCCTGTGATGGACCGAACGAGCACGCTTGCTCGATGGAGGTCGATCAAAATGATCTTACTCCGGCAGGAGAACTGGATTCGGTAAAAATCCAACTGGATGCTCAGCAGACCTCTGAAGGTTATATCCCAGAGCGGTCGGGTGGAAGCAGTGGAACTTCGCCGACTTTCACGAATAAAAGCGCCGAGTAATATTCATGTAAATAGCAGAGCCGCAAAATTGCGGCTCTTTTTTTTCTAAATTTTAATAAGCTATATCGGATTTTGTTCCATTCCGGTCTCCCTTATAATATCGGTCGGTAAAGGTAAGGCCCATCGGTTTTCATTTGCACGGAGCGTGAATGTTTCTCCATCAACATTGCGTACAATATCAATATCAGCACCCATTTGATTCAGGCGCTTTAGATCCATCCATCTTAACCCCCGAAAAACCAACTCCTTGCGCCGTTCTTGGAGAATAATTTTGAGTAGATCTTGCTGAGATGTGTCACTGTATGGAATAAACGTACCTTCAATAAACCTTGTGTTCAGCAAGAGGTTTAAATCGTCAAGCGCAGCGGAAAGGTTCCCTAGACGGGCGTTACATTCAGAGCGCATTAAATAAAGTTCGTCAACGGCGATACCCCCAAATAACACCGCTCCAGCAGCGTAGCTTCCTTTAAACGTCGCATATCCTTGATCATTAAAGTCGAAGTATGCTTTCTTGCGTAGATCGTTTTCTAAATATGAGTTCACCAGTAACGTATCAATAAAAGCATAACGCTCCTGAATTGTCGGATTCAAAGTCACAAGCTCAAAATACGACACCGTCTCTTTGCTAAACCGGCTGAAAGGATATGATTCTTCCACGGCGACGTCCTCGAGTGAATTAAAATCAAGTAGGTCGCTTTTAATTTGGAGCGCTTTGTTAACATAAAAATATGCAGAATCGTATTTCGCCATTGCTAGATAACATCTTGCAAGGCTCCCAAATGCCGCGACTTTTGTCGGTCGCATGATATGAGTCGTGTTTTCAGGCAATAACTCGGAGGCTTCACGAAATCCCCGTAGTATTTCTTCATAACACTCTTGAACGTTTGATCTTTCTGATACTACTGTTGGATCTGCAGATACGCGCAGAACGATCCCCAGATCGTCTTGCGAAGTATTTGCATCGTATGCTTTTGCGAAGGTCCAAAGCAGAGAAAGGTAATGGGTCGACTTAAAAAACAAGGATGTCCCCTTTACCTCGTCCCATTCTCGCCCGTTTTCCACTGTACGCTCTATCGAAGGCAACGTCTCTAGTACTAGATTTGAAGTATATATTGGGAAATAAGCCTTCGCCCAATCATTGTTATAAAAATACTCATAGCGTTCCCAATAATACGCTTGTTGGTGTGTCTCTGAAGCTCGATCCAAAGTCACGTCTTGGACGAAGTAATCATCAGCCGACACCTCTCCAATTGAAGGAATACTTCTGTTCATCTCTGCGGATGCATCAAGAAGCCTTCTTAAACTATTCAAACTTTTAGGTACCTCGAAGGCACTATTTGACTGCACATCCAAATAGTTCTCACAGCCGGCACACATAATTACGAGATACACAGATACTACCCGTACCATATATGTCCATTTTCTATTTATATTCATCTTTATTATTTTAAAAGTCTAGTTGAACACCCAGAGAGTAAACACGAGCGGGGGCAATCTTATATGGAAATTCGGGGTCAATACCCTCCTTGTTTGCTGTCCACAGCAAACCTAGATTGTTTGCGCTACCTTCAATCCTAAGATTATATTTACGATCTGCCAATTTATATGTACGCTCCCATCGCAGAGATAGAAACTCTAGACGCAAGTGGTCTGCACGCAGCACATTGATTTCTGCATTCCGATAAAAAGCATCCCTACCCGATGAAATGGGATATCGCATTCCCGGCACATTAGTTTTCGATTCGTCGCCAACTTTCTGCCAACGCCTTTCAAAATCGGGAAAAGCCCCGCCGTTTCGGAACAAGCTATTATAAGATGTAACAGGCCTATTAAAGTAATAGTCTCCTTGATAGCTGATATTAAACGCAAAGCTAAAGGCACGATAAGTAATTGTGTTCATTAGGGATCCAAATATCTGAGGCTTGGCAGATCCGAAATAAACGATGCTTCCGCTTGCCTCAGAATCGAGGTAAGATTGATTTTGAATATCAGAATACGCTGTACTGGGCTGTCCATATAGGCTTCCTTGCGGATTTCCTTCATTATCTAATCCCATCCATCGATAACCTGCCAGGCCATATAATGGTTTTCCAACGATAGGTTGTATCGTTGTCCCGTTACCGAGAAACGACACAATCCCAGTATTCAAGGAATTGTAATAGGCTACCGTTTTGTTTTTATTGAAATTAAGGACAATTCGACTGTTCCATTTTATCGCTTTATCAACATTCCTGGTGTTTATCACTATATCCATACCTGTTGTCCGCATCGCCGCCACATTCTTGGTTACTGTCCCGTTCCTTCCCCATGTGGTGTAATCATATTCGGATTTACCATAAAGATCCTTTCCGCTTTTTACAAAGTAGTCTATCGATCCATTTATTCGATTTTTAAGAAATGAAAAATCCAACCCGAAATTAGTCGTACCAATTTTTTCCCAGCGAAGACTTGGATCATTTAACATGGCAATAACGAGTCCGGGATAATTGGTATATATACTACCACCTGTAGATCCCACCGGTTGAGGTGTTTTCCGCAAGTCAACGTTTCCACTATAACCGTAGGTTACGCGCATCTTTAGCTGATCAATCCAATCGATGTCTAGGAATGATTCTTTACCCAATTCCCAAAAAGTCCCCACGGACCATAGAGGAGACCACTGATCATTTGTGGCCGCGCCGAAAATGTTTGCCCCGTCTCGACGAAAGCTTCCGGAGAGCCCATAGCGGTTCCTATATATATAGCTCCAGTTTGTGTATAAAGAGACAAACCTATTCGTCAATAGTGAATACGAAGGTGTTCCTGCAATCGTTCTACTCGCTTTGGTAGGCGCTATTTGATACGATTGCGCATAATCCACAGCAACTGCGGTGAGCGGATTATCGCTATACCCATATGCAGTCAAGTTACTTCCTTTAACGATATTTTCACGCGCTTCAGTGCCTAATATGCCGATTACCGTATGGTGACTGAATGTCTTATTGAAATTTAACTGACCGCGAACCGTGTAAGAAGATCCTTTGCTTTCGGTCGCGTTTCGGATCCCGCCCAGAGGGACAATATGAACCGGGACTCCCGTAGTGGGATCATATTGCGTAAATTGGTTGATGTACATCCGTGAGTAATAACTCTCTTGGTCATTCATATTAACGGTTTCTTGTTGTTGGTTCTGGTACTGAAACGAGACGTTAGCTTCTAGGAATGAGGCTATCTTATAACCTGCACGAACAGTAGAAAACCACTCGTTAAGATTACGATTTGTCCCAGAATGTAAATAATCTGTTAATGGATAATAGCTCCAATCGAGGTACCCTTCGTTATACGTTGCGTCCATGTATGAACTTCGATAACTCAAATCCAATGGCAATTGTTTACCGTTCTGATCAAAGAAAGACATATATGGAACCGCTCTACCCGAATAAGTTAATGAAGAATACCCCGGCTTGCCACTTCTCTGTCTATTATTTGTGTATCGCACCAGAAAATCTAATTGTAGATTTTTAGTGGGCCGAAAACTATTGGAAAGTTGTATGTTCAGCTTCCTATCCTTATCACTCGTCTCTGAGCGGTTCGTGGTATACCCTAAAACCATTCCAAATGAATTTATTTTAGTTCCTCCTGTAAGACCCAATGAAAGCTGATTCACCAGCGGTGTACTTAAAAAATTTTCCATATACTGCTTCCTACCGTCATACCCCATCAACTGTTCGATCATCGCTGCAGAATCTTTCATCGTAATCAAACCTTCTTTTCTTTTACGAAAAATCTCAATCGCTGGAGTAACGGCGATGTAGGGAGTTCGTGAGAGCTGATTATCGTAATACCCGCTATTAAACAACATCTCTTCAACCGCTATAAAATCATGATTGTCTAACTGATATAGTTCGTTAAGATCCGTACGCTTCCGCATGAGTAGCGTATTACTGAATGATATTTTAGTTGCCTGCGTTTCCGATATTGCGCCTTTTTTAGAAGTCATGACGATGACGCCATTACCCGCCCTAGCTCCCCAAATCGAACTAGCAGCAGCATCTTTAAGAATCGTGATACTTTCAATACCGTTCGGATCGATATTCTCAATCCTCCCTTCGTAAATGAACCCATCCAACACAACCAGGGGATCTAGATTACCATCGATTGTGCTCATACCACGCACCGAAATATTAAGCTTCTGCAAATCTCCATTCTGTATAGGTTGGTTATCGAAGCGAACGGAGGAAGCCATATTTTTCAACCGCTGGAGGATGTTCGTCCCCGGCTGCGCATTCAGCATTTTGTTATCAATCACTTCCACAGCCCCTGTCGATTCATTTGGCTTCACCTGCTGATACCCCGTTTCAATTATGACTTCGTCTATCAGATTGTCACTTCGTTTAAGAAGCAGAGCCCGAGAGTCACTAAAGTATGATGAAGGCAATACGACTGTCGTGTACCCAACGGAGCTTATTCGAAGAGAATCCGCCGGATCCAATACCTTGATCTCAAAAATACCGTTCCTATCTGAAGAAGTGCCGATCTTCCCTTTGATCGCATAGATCGTTACCTCCGCCAGCGGCTTTTCCGTTTCGTCAGCCAAAATCGTCCCTTGTATCAACGGGTTCATCCTTTCTTGAGCCTTGCCCAAGAGTACTGATAAGCCGATTACTAAAATAAAACTGATGAATCTCATTTCTTAGGGGATTGATTGTTTCTGGCCGAATAAAATAAAGGATACTCTTTCCTCACGCGCTGGGGCGTAAATTTTAGTCCGAGACTCTCTAAATACAGAAGTTGCTCTTTTTCGGAGAAATTTGAGAAAAAAGCGGGAATTTCAACATCTACATTAGTTAACAATTCCTCCTGAGACAATCCGGTTACCGTAATCGGTCTGTCTAGCCAATAAATTAGTTTTCCTAACAACAGGCGAATCGAAAAATTTGAAAACTGGGTCGGTGTTTCCTCGGAATCAATTGTCGATCTTCTCATGCCTCCTTTTGTTTCTATTTTTGAAAAGGCATCGGTCAATTCGAGTACGTAGGTATCAATTTCAGATGTTTGCCGTTTAACACCTATTTTAAAATATTGTAAAAAGTCTTCCCTATGTATTCGTAAAAGTTCTTCCTCTCCAATGGAATCTTTGCTAAACAACTGATAACAAAATGCCTCATGATTCCGGTCTTTAAGGAAAATTCTCTGAAGAATGTCATTAGCTATTTGATCTTCAAAAACAAAATCGCTGATTGAGAAGCCCTTTATCTCCTTTTTAAAAGCGTCATTGCAAAAGGAAAGAAAATCAAAGTTCACCTTCTGAAAAAACGAGTGTCCATTCTTATGCGATAACTCGAGCTCCGCCGAAAGATAATGGGGTTGATATTCTATGAACCCATGGAAAAAATCGATGTTTGCTGTGTCGACGAGTGGTGGTACATTTTTTCTGTTTCCCTGGTTACGAAATATGCCGTTATGAATGATGTCCGTGGTCCCTGTTGTTATAATGCTTTGTAGTTGTTCTTGCGAAAACTTGCCGCCCATACTACTACCCAAATACACTCCATCTTTATTGATAAATGTATTATTGGGTATTGAATTATGTGGGAAAAGAGATGTAAATAAAGTATCGTCTAATATACTTGGAAGTACCGGAGTATACCCGTATACTTCTTTATAAACCTTGAATCTATTGGCGATTCGTTCCGGTGTTTCTTTGTTTCTTTTGCTATTTACTAACACCACAACAAGGTCATCCGAATACTTTTTTTGATATTCTTCCATCTTTGGAAAACCTGCGATACAGGAAGGGCAACCTGTTGACCAAAAATCAAACAATATGACTTTGCCTTTCAAATCGGAAAAACTGATGGTTTTACTCGAGCCATCGAAATAATGCAAATCGATTTCTTGTTGCCAAATATAATCTGGCAATTTGTCCCCCACTTGCAAAGGTGTGATCTTCGCTCGCCCATCGGCCCCGCTGTCCTTGCGGGGCTCCTGAGCGCTTGCTAGATTACTAAACAACAAAAACGATAATGATAGCACGAAGCTGAACAACGTTCTACTTCGATTATTTTTTGATTTTAGTAGGTGTCTGATTCCTTGCAATAAAAGCAGTCCAGTTCCACCCCAATAAAAATTCTTCATTTTTTTAGGATTTAAGAGATCGGACTACGTGTATCTGGTATAATGAAATGCGTCCATACCACGACCTAGACATACTTCGTCCAATCAGTAAAAATTTGGTTAAAAGATTATTCGGAATGCTCTGATACGGCAGATAGAATGGTTAGTTCGCTTGTTATTGGAGTCATTAACCGATGGAAGAAAGTCATAACTATGACTAGACAGCGGTCTGAGCTACTCAGGCGCGGAAATAATGTTCTTGAAGATTTGATCTTTTTGATCCATTGCTCACCAAATTTAGTTTATAAAGTGAGTCTGTGCATCGGTGAAGGTTATAGAAATGCTATAGTGGCTCCTACCAACCGCTCCAAAGGCTCTGACCCCTTACAAGGTGGATTTACAGTAGAAGCCCAAGAACTATAGCGCAACAAAATTACGCAAAATAATTACTTGGGCATTAAATTCTACCGCCTCGCTTGTAATATATTGTCAGAGATTTGGACGAGACTCTTCGATTTTAATGCATTCCAGAATACAACGCTCTGGATTTCAATAAGACAAATATACATATATAAATGAAATAAAAATAATTTTTTGTTCAAAATGTCACTATTTACAATTGTCTTTTTGCTCTGTGCATTCTAGACAGAGAATAATAAAAAAGAATTTATCTCAATTGATCGATGCGTCAGGATTATCTGACCATGATTTCGCTTTACTATGCGGCTTGTCTCGTGGTACAATTACAAATATCAGAAGCGAAAGAAACTCTAATCCGATAACGAACTTAACCTTAAAGCTTATTAGTAGCGTGACACAAATAAGTTTGAAGAATATTTCGCGCGAAAACTTCGTTGTTCCACAGAAACTCAGAGAGCGATTATTGCGCAATTACCGGAACGAAACTGACAAAATCGTTCTCCTGAATAAAATTCCAACAGTACCTTATATAATTAAGTACAAAGTTATACCGTCTGGTTTTTTAGATACTGAAAGAGAGCGTCTAGAAATTTTAAGATTTATAAAAACAGAACTCAATTGGGATGTTAACCCAAATACGTTATCAGTGGCATTAAAGAGAATGGACTCGTCGATTCAAATTACGAAAAACCCAGTAAAGGCATCAGGAAACCTATACAAAA
>NZ_JABMCQ010000158.1 GCF_013179575.1 Sphingobacterium shayense
GAGCTTTTGACAATTTCAGAGCAAATAAAATCTGACGAATTGACTGGCAAATGAAGCGCTGCACCTATACCCCTCGCTAAACATTCGTTCTGATTATATGCTCCTAACCTCTGGCCTCTCCGCGCGATCGGAAGAGGTACTATTAGATCAATTGAATCATAATAAGGTGAGCTTAATAACTGAATTCCAAAATGATACCCAAAATAATCGCAAATTTCCCGTGCCTTGCGATGTTTGACTTTGTGTAGCATCGTCTGCACCAACGATGACCGTGAGAAAGAAAGATAAGCTACTGCACATTCAATCGGTGCCTTAAGCTTTAGTCTCTTATATGCGTCATTCTCTAGATAAAGGTGATAATCGTTAATAGGTAAGTGATATTGACAGCCAGTGCAAATTAGCTCTTCCTCGTTGAGTAAGACATTTTCACATGATGCACATGTTGGAGGGAACAAAAAAGAAACTATCCGCTCCCAATAACGTAGGATCTGCATACTGTATATAACTGGTTATACACAAATGTAACGTATTTTTAATTCTCCGCCAACTCTGTATCTTTCTCCTTTATAGCAAGTTGACCGCAAGCGGCATCAATATCCTTACCTCGACTACGTCGTACATTGGTGACAACACCTTGGTTCCTTAAATAACTGGCAAACTGATCTATTTTATCCGCATCTGCATTTACGAAATCGGCAAGGGCGATTGGGTTGTACTCTATAATATTAACTTTACACGGGACGTTCTTACAGAACTTAACAAGCTCTCTAGCGTCTTCCAACTCGTCGTTAAAATTATGAAATACAATATATTCGAAGGTAATCGGATTTTTAGTTTTCGCGTAATAATATTTAAGAGCGTCGGCAAGCGCACTCAAAGAATTTTGTTCATTGATCGGCATAATTTCATTCCGTTTTTTGTCATTCGCCGCGTGCAATGAAAGCGCAAGATTAAAACGAACTTCATCGTCTCCCAGCTTTTTTATCATCTTAGCGATACCTGCTGTCGATACGGTAATTCTTTTTGCCGCCATATTTAATCCATCGGGCGCAGTAATACGTTCAACAGATTTCATCATTCCCGAGTAGTTAAGAAGAGGCTCGCCCATACCCATATACACAATATTGGTCAATGGCTGCTGATAATTTTCTTCGGCCTGTTTGGCTATTAACACCACCTGGTCGTAGATTTCGTCTGCATTTAGGTTCCGTTTACGGTCCATATATCCCGTTGCACAGAATTTACAGGTCAAGCTACAACCTACCTGCGAACTGACGCAGGCAGTCATCCGCTCAGGTGCAGGAATCAAAACGCCCTCAATCACATTACCATCATGCAGGGTAAAACTACTTTTAATTGTCTTGTCAGAACTAACTTGCGATTGACGGACCCGTACCGCACGAATATCGAAATTCTCTTTCAATGTCTCACGTAGCGGCTTGCTAAGATTACTCATCTGATCGAAATCGACACATGATTTCGCCCACAACCACTCATAAATTTGTTTGGCACGAAACCCTTGCTCACCCATTTGGGTAAGTTTAGTTTTCAAGTCATCCAAACTTAAACTTCTGATATCTATCAATTTACTCTTCTCTACCACGGCACAAAGATAAATAAAATTAACGAGCATGTAACTACGTCGGTATTAAACTATAATACATTAAAATTCATTTTCAACAATAAATGCTAATTTAGACCCATGAAAAAAATCACAAGCAACCTTCTTTTTAAGGTAGTTTTAGCTATAGTCTTGGGTATCGGTATAGGATTAATTATTCCCGAATGGGCCGGTCGTATATTCGCTACATTCAACAGCCTTTTTGATCAACTACTAAAATTCGTGATTCCATTAATTATTGTGGGATTGATCGTTCCGGCAATTGCGAAACTAGGACAAGCAGCTGGAAAACTATTACTGGTAACAGTTTTGATTGCCTACGGATCAACGCTTTTCGCAGGGATCTCCGCATATTTTACGAGCATTACGGTGTTTCCAACGATGCTTGAAAATCAAATAACAAACACAGGTAGCGGCATTCGAGAATCTCTTGCTCCATATTTCACGTTGGAATTTCCCCCTATCTTTGATGTCATGTCAGCACTAGTGTTTGCCTTTTTAATCGGGGTTGGACTTTCTCGACTTCAAAACTCAACACTAGAAAAAGTAGCGATCGATTTTGAGCTAATAATTACATTCATCATTGAGAAAATAATCGTCCCACTGCTCCCTCTCTTTATATTTGGTATTTTTTTAGACATGACTTATGCTGGGAAGGTGGCCAGTATATTGCATGTATTTATAAAGATCATCGGCGTAATATTTATCATGCATATTGCCCTACTCCTTCTCCAGTTTTTAATCGCAGGTGCTGTATCGGGTAAAAATGCCTTTAAACTTCTAGGAACAATGATGCCGGCTTATTTTACGGCGTTGGGAACACAGTCCTCTGCCGCGACAATTCCCGTGACTCTAGAACGCGCGAAAATAGCAGGGGTACGCGAAGACATAGCAAGCTTTTGTATTCCGCTCTGCGCGACAATCCACCTGGCAGGTAGCATGCTAAAAATTGTATCCTGCGTCGTAGCATTGATGCTGATGCAAGGAATGCCTATCGACCTTTTACCAATGTTAGGTTTTATCTGCATGCTCGGAATCACCATGATAGCAGCGCCGGGTGTACCAGGAGGAGCAATTATGGCAGCAATAGGCATCATCGCTAGCATGCTTGGTTTTGACGCGGAAAACCAAGCGCTAATGATATCGTTATATATCGCGATGGACGCCTTCGGCACAGCGTGTAATGTCACAGGAGACGGAGCGATCGCCATCATTCTCAACTCTATATTTAAACCCGTGACTACTGTCGAACAGGCCTAACATTAAAAATGAAAAGCCAGCATTTCAAAATGGAGATTTATTCCTTTTAAATGCTGGCCTTAACTATAGCACATCCTAAAATTATTATTCCGCTTTTTTGAGTGCATCTTTAACTTTGGGTATAATCTGAGCGCCATACAGCTCAATGGCACGCATCATATCTATATGATCAGGGCTTCCCACATCCATATGGGCCGAAAACCTTGTCAAATTAAACATCTCAATAAAATGTAGAATTTTCTCTACGGCATGATTCACGTCCCCTATTATAAGGTGGCCATGGATAGAACGGCCAAAATCGTATTGCGAGCGCTGATACGCCGGCCATCCCCTCGACGAACCAATTCTATTCATTTGATTCGCGTATACGGGGTAGTATTTATCGGCGACCGCTTTACTATCATCGCCAAAAAAAGAATGCATATGTACACCCACCTGCAGATCCTTGATGTCGTAACCATTATCCACCCAAGACTGTTTATACATTTCAAATAACGGTTTAAAATTCTCAGGAGCACCTCCAATGATAGCAAACATAACAGGTAATCCCAGTCGTGCAGCACGTGTTACCGATGAGGTAGTCCCACCAACTGCAACCCAAACGGGGATGCTACCATTGACCGGACGTGGAAAGATCTGCTGATTCACGAGTGGTTTTCTAAACCGACCTGACCAAGTGATAGTATCTTGTTTGTTTAACCGCGTTAATAATTCCAATTTTTCGTCGAATAGCTCTGCATAATCTTTTAAATCGTATCCAAAAAGTGGGAACGACTCAATAAATGAACCTCGTCCAGCCATAATTTCAGCGCGTCCTCCTGATAATATGTCTACCGAAGAAAAGTCCTGAAAAAGTTTCACAGGATCTGCTGAGCTTAATACCGAAACGGCAGAGCCTAATTTTATATTCTTAGTAACCGTGGCCGCGGCAGCCAAGACGATTTCAGGAGACGCCACAGCATAGTCCTCACGGTGGTGTTCACCCATCCCGAAGAAATCAACGCCCACTTGGTCCATTAGTTTTATCTCTTCGATAATTTCCCGCATGCGATCCGCTGCCGGTTGTATTTTACCAGTTCTGGGGTCTATCTGTACGTCCCCAAACATTCCGATTCCTAATTCAATCATGATATTTGTCCTTTCTTATACAAAGGTAAATTGAATTTAAATCTTAGTCGTTGACATATATCAAGAAAAAACTAGCCATGGATGTACTCCTTGGTTCCGTAACTTTGGATGAGTTCTCCTTCAAAATCCAGCCATTCTTGCCACCGTTTATCCACGTCGACGTCAACCGAATATTTCTTCGCAAAATTTAAGAATGTTGTATAGTGGTTTGCTTCAGAAACCATGAGATCATAATAGAACGTACTTAACTTCTCGTCCTTGATATTTTTTGATAACACCCGAAAGCGTTCACAACTACGTGCCTCTATCATAGCAGCAAAAAGTAAGCGATCAACGAAAGCTTGATTGCGTGATCCATCTTTTTTGGAAAATTTCATCAGCTTTCCAACGTAATCATCTTTTCGCTCACGTCCCAAAGTAAAGCCTCGCTCTTTTATCAACTCGATAACCATCTGAAAATGCTCCATCTCCTCGATCGCAATAGCGGTCAACTCGTGAACCAAGTCCTCGTATTCAGGATTCTGAGTGATAAGGGTTATCGCATTAGAGGCGGCTTTTTGCTCACACCACGCGTGATCCGAAAGGATCTCGTCTAAATTTTCTTCCGCTATATTTGCCCAGCGGGGATCTGTCAAAAGTTTTAAACCTAGCATATCAAAAAAATCTATAACCAGACAAAGGTACAAAATTTAAAGGGGGTAAACACCTGCGTGTTTACCCCCTTTAAATTTGGAAATTTTTCCTTAGACTTAGCCGAAGAACTTCTCCGTGTCAAAACCGTGCTCTTTAAGCACCTCAGCGGGAACACCATTCCATACCCCGGGACGATTCCCTTGATAACCGATGTCTTTTACGCCAATCTCGGCAGTAAAAAATCCCGAAGAGGTCAAATCTCTAACCAAACTAAAAAAAGCAACTCCTTGCGCCATTTCCGGTTTAGCAGTCTCTGGATAAGCAATATCATCAATTACCGCAATCTGTTGCTCATCCTTACATTTAACAAAAGCATTTCCAAACCGCTTTTGACAATGGACATCAAGCCATTTCAATCCACCGCGCATCGGAATTTTGTAACTAGGAATATCCTTTACAATGAATTCGATAAAATCTGGAACACCTGCGTCGGAAGCACTACCAGATACTGCATCTTTAGGAATAATGATATCGCCAAGCACCGTGATGGTTGCCATCTCATGATCATTAAAAAATTTCTCCGCATATAAGGACGTTGTTCGTTCATGTTCAAATTCCTGTACCCCAGGTAATCTTTCACCAGTTTCGCCCGCAATGGCACTTTGTTTTGTTTTATCTTGCTTACATGATCCGGCAAGCACGCCTGATCCAGCAGCAATAAGGCCTAATGCCTTTAATGTTTCTCTTCTGTTCATGTGATTTAACCTTAACCGTTCAATCTTTTTTTCTGATCCAAAATATATTCCGCCGTACGCATCGAAAGCGCTAAAATAGTCCAAGTAAGATTTTTATCCCCCTGCTGTACGAATGGTCCCGCATCAACAACATATAGATTTTTACAATCGTGAGCCTGTCCCCATTTATTCAACACGGAATTCTGAGGATCATCTCCCATACGCGTCGTACCTCCTTCATGGATAATTTTCCCTGGTGCTTCTAAGCCGTATAACGTGTCTGCTCCAGGAATGGTAGATGTAACGACTGCTCCCATTTCATGCATAATAGATTGAAAAGTTTCCTGCATGTGCTTCGCCTGTGCCACTTCCTCGTTCGCCCATTTATAATGAAATCGCAATACGGGTATACCGAACTTATCAACCTTCGTAGGATCAATCTCGCAATAGTTATCTTTACGTGCAAGCGCCGTACCGCGTCCAGCCATACCCACATTTGCGCCATAAAAACGTCTATAATCTTGCTTTAATGAAGCACCATATCCCCCTGCCGACCGTTTTTCTCCGTCAGGTCCTGGCACCATACCGTTAACGTTGGGTACCCAATTTAAAAACCCGTAGGAAGGCATATGTAGCCCACCTCCATATTCGATGTGATACCCGCGAGGGAAACTTAGTTTATTGTGGTCGCCCCACCACGGTGAGTAAATATGAACAGAACCTACCCCATCTTCATTGTAACGCTTACGATCCAATAACGCAGGGACAAAACCAGAAAGGCTTGCTCCAGTAGAATCGTGCAGGTATTTACCTACAAGTCCGGTGCTATTACCAACACCGCCCGGATGGCTAGACGATTTAGAATTCAGCATTATTCGAGCACTCTCACAAGCACTTGCTCCTAGTATTATAGTTTTCCCCTTCACCGTATACTCTTGCAAGTCTTTGGTATTAACATAAGAAACACCGGTAGCGATTCCCTCATCATTTGTTATAACTTCACGAACCATCGCGTTGTCAATAACTTTTAAATTTCCTGTTTTCATGGCAGGCATCACCAAACATGACGAAGATGAAAAGTCCCCATAAACTTTACAAGATCGTCCGCATTGTCCGCAATAAAAACAAGTTCCTCTTCCCTTTATCTCCGGAGAAGCTTCCGTCAAAACGGCACCACGTCCAGCAATTACTGGAACACCCGCTTTCTTCGCTCCTTTAGCGATATAAAGTTCGTTCAAGCGAGGTTTAGGTGGTTTCATAAAAATCCCGTCTGGCTCATTGTGTATCCCTTCAGCTGTGCCATAGATCCCGATCATACGATCCACACGATCATAAAATGGTTTCACTTCATCATAGGTAATCGGCCATGCATCGGTCACTCCATCTTTAGGCTTAAAATCATCCGGACCCATCCGTAAGGATATCCTTCCCCAGTGATTCGTTCGTCCGCCTAACATGCGCGCTCGGAACCATTCGAATTCGGTTCCTGCAGCTTTAGTATAGGGCTCGCCATCGAGCTGCCATCCACCATAAGCGGCATCAAAGTCCCCAAAGGGACGGGTAGTACCTGCACCGCGGCGGGGCGACTCCCATGGCCAGCGAAGTTGCAAAGCATCTTTCGCGGGGTCAAAGAACGGACCGGCCTCCAACATTAATACTTTCAGCCCAGCATGCGCTAGGATATAACCAGCCATACCACCGCCGGCGCCAGAACCAACAACGATAGCATCAAAAACCTCTGGATTTTCTTTTATTTGATAATCGGACATATCTCTTTCAATAACTAAATAACATGGTTTGTCTTTATGACTAATACCATTTAGCTGACTAAATATAGAAACTTTTTTTAAACCTGAAAAATTCTACCGCGTATCTTTTTCGATACCGGGGTGTTCACATTTTGCGTCAGCGTTTTCAAAGTCCAATTTAACAGCTATTAAAGCATATTCAACCGCATCGTTCCCCACTTGGAGAAGCATTTTTTTGAATTTAATCGACTTGTCTATTTTTAGCCTTCTCTTGTATCCAAAGTGACATATATTTAGAACTATTTAAATGTTGGCTATTTAGAATTTGCCCCATAAAATTAGTCTTTCGATGCGCGTAAAGATCGCCTAAAATACAAACTATTTTGGTTAAAAAAGATTTGATAAATAGATCCTTTCCATAGTTTTCGTTCAGTAACATTACGCCAGCACTTTGGGCGTTTTGCCAACGCTTCTTTGAGTTATAAAGCGCTAGAGTTCCGTCAACAAGCTCATCCAGATCATCTGTAACAATTCCATTCCAGATTTTATCGATACTCATCCCTTCGGCCCCTATACTGCTCGTTACACTCGGCGTCCCCGACTGCATCGCGTCAATAAACTTACCCTTCATTCCTGCTCCAAATGGAATCGGAGCCAATAGTAAACGATAGTTCGACATCGTTTTACGTGCGTCCTCTGCCCGGTCCATAATATAAAATCGATCTCTGGGTTGATGTAATTGGAATACCTTCTGAGAAGCATAGGCCCCGAATATATGTAACTCAACTTCAGGGAGAAACCCTTTCAATTTGGGCCATACTTTATTCTTCAGGATTTGTACTGCGCTCCAGTTGGGCTCATGTAGAAAGTTACCTATAAACATAATATGTTTACGGTCTTCGTATTTCGTCCATTCCGTTCGAATTTGCTTATCGATTATTTCTTCAAGGAAGGGTAGATAATAAAGGATCTCTGATGACACATGAAATTCCTTCGTCAGTATATCTAGTTCATGCCTTGAAATGATTAATGATAAATCGCAACGTATAATCGAGGCAATCTCTCGTTTAGCTAATTCTGTATGATAATCCACCGCCGTTTGTTTTTTGAAAGCAAACTGCCGAGCTAACCGCAAAAAATGTAGATCTTCAGTATCAAGGATACATAATGCATTTGGACATTGCTCCCGTATACGCCACCCGTATTGTTCTTCAGACACAAACCGATCAAACACGACTATCGCAGGTTTCAACTCAGAAACAAATTCATCAAACGAGGCGTCGTTAAGTAAAATTTGGCGAGTGCAAACTTTATCCTTTTCTAGCGGATAGCTGTGTGTGGTTTTGACGGCAGCCGAAGCAAACGTTACCGCATACCCAGAAGCGGAAAATATTTCCAAAAGCTGAAGAATTCTCCAACCTGCGGCAGAAGAGGAAGGCTCCGGCCAAACTAACCCAATAAAAAGCACACGATGCATGCCACTAAGGTAACAATTAATTTAAAGACCGTTCTCATCTGCTCTAACGAAAAAAGGAGCCTTTGGGCTCCCTTTTTCAAAAATTATTTTTGCTAATTAATCCGCGCTACGCTTAATAACCATCGTTGTCGTAACAGGTCCATCTACATTCACCATTGTTAGCTTAGTAACTCCACTCACCAAATTCTCCTGAATTTGATACTCAACCCCGTCAAATACTAATACTTTTGATTCTGGCATGCTGTAGATATACTTGTCTGCACCGTCACTCTTTTTATGCCACGCGCCATCCTTATCAAAATTCAATGTTTCTCCTTCTGCAAGCATTTGGGTCGTGATATTCAGATCCGGGTCCGCACTACCAGCAACAGTCACAGTCCAACTTTTCCAAGTTCCTGTACGAAGAACGTTTAGAGCGGTATCTCTACCAATGTTGTCAACAGTCTCTTCACTACAAGAGAACATCCCCAGTGAAACTACTCCTACCAATAAGAACATCCAGTTCCTCAAAGTCAATGTCATTCCTTTCATATCTAATTCAAATATATTATAATCGACTGATTATATTCAAGGATAGTGCCAAAGACAAAAAAAGGGGATAATATACGCGTATTTAAACTTTTAGAAGAGTCCGAAAACCACGCGCACCATAGTACGAATCCGCACCATTATGGTAGGTAAAAACCTTGCCATAGCGGCGATCACAGAAGATTGCTCCCCCCTTTTCCCGTATTGAAGGGGGGGTTAATACCCAGCTTGAAGTTTTATTATCAAATTCACCTGATTGCTGCAATAAACGATATTGTTCCTCACTTAACAACGTAGAACCGAGCTCGTTTACCATATCGATAACTGTATTTTCCGGCTTGTGAGCTTTGCGGGATTCCAAGGCCATTCGGTCATAACAAAAACTACGTCTCCCTGTGGGTGATTCTGTAGAACAATCAACAAAGAGGTATTCTCCACTTGAGGCATCGACCCCGATCACGTCGGGCTCTCCGCCAGTGCGCTCCATTTGATACAATATTGATAATTTTTCAGGGTTATTATTAAGACGCTGTTCAATGCTTTCCCAATCGAGGTCTCGATGTCTTTCGCGATGTTTACCAAAACGCTTTGCAAGAACCGATAGCAATTCCACTTGCTGGCTCTCGGTTAAATCTTCGGTAATTTTCTTTGCCATTTTTTCTCAAAGTTTATCGTATAAACAAAGATACCAAAAAAATAAAAATGCTATTTTTATCTCTTTATCAAG
>NZ_JABMCQ010000159.1 GCF_013179575.1 Sphingobacterium shayense
TTTCTATAAGCAGGGCTTGTATACAGGGCAATTTAAGCGACATTATTCTTGAACTTATTGGCGATAATCCAATTAGTTTTGTTGTTATGGGAACTAATGGAGTCAGTGGCCTAACAGAAAAACTGATTGGTAGTAATACCTTTGAAATTATCCAAAAATCACCGATCGGCGTAATTGCTGTCCCTCATGAAACCAATATTTTTCGATTACAAAAAATTGGCCTGTTAACAAACTTCAAACCCGATGAACGCACGCTTTTAAAGACATTTACTTCTCGAACAGGGCCTGCCATGAAAGTTAGCTTACTTCACGTTTGGGAGAATAAAGAACATCCTATTGAAGCTGATATTACCTTTTGGAAAAATCAGCTAATCGAAGAGACCAACATTGAAAATATCACTTTTAATTCAATAGAAATGACTAACAGACTGGACTACAAAAATCCAATTCCAGAATGTATAGCGGAACTGTCAAAAAAAGAAAACGTTGATATATTACTGGTGAGTTATACACGTAAAAGCTTTTTTAAAGCACTGTTTTCTAGAAGTCTTGTTAAAACACTAACATACAAAATTAAAATCCCGATGTTTTTTCTAAATGCCGAACAAACATAATATTTGCAACAACTTAGCCGTGGGTTATCAAGGGGCCACCAGGTCATTATCAATCATACGTCGATTATACTGTTGAATAAAAGCTTTTAACTGCCCATCCATTTCCTTTACGGTTGCCGGGAGTTTGCTGACTAAATTGTCTTTCTCAAAACGGTCTACTTTAAGATTAAACAGAGAGATCGGCCTATCGCCATCATGACTCATGTAATAGTCTCCTTGAAAGAAGTTATACACGCCACCTATATTATTTACCAAAAAATTGTTTCGGTCTTTCGAGAGAGCATCAAAACCAAAAGAAAAGTAAGGTTTATCAAAACCGATATATTGCAAAACTGTTGGCATAATATCTATTTGTTGAACCAATTTGTCCGACATTCCTTTCAATTGTCCGCCTGGATGATAAAAAATTATTGGAATCGCAAAAGCATTCGATGCAGTATTATATTCAGGAAGATAACTTACTGTTGCATGATCCGCGCAAATAACAAATAACGTGTTATCATACCAGTCCGAATGTTTAACGCGTTCAAAAAATTGCCGTAGCGCATAATCAGTATATCCCACAGGCTCTTGAACCGGCAATGGCCCTTTAGGAAATTTTCCCGCGTAGGCTGCTGGCACTTTAAAAGGATGGTGTGAGGATAGGGAGAAAAACGAAGCAAAGAATGGTTCGCGAAACTCTCCTAGTTTTTTCGCCATAAATTGCATAAAAGGTTCATCCCAGATTCCCCATATACCATCAAAGTCCTTGTCATTATTATATTCAGTTTTACCAAAATAATGTTTAATACCCGCAAGTTTAGCATAAGCCGAGAATCCCATACTTCCGTTGGGTGCGCCATGAAAAAAAGCGGTCTGATAACCTTCAGCCCCCAATAATTCCGCAATACTCGTAGTCTTGTTCCCGGAATAAATGGATAAAACGAAAGGCTCACCGACTGATGGAATACCAGAAATAATCGATGGCAAAGCATCAATAGATTTACGACCATTCGCATAAGACCTATTGAAAGTATAAGACGCTTGAATAAGTGAATCTAAGAATGGCGTATAACCGCGATAATTTCCACCTTGAATATCGTGATTTAAAGCACCGACATGTTCTTTAGCAAAACTTTCTAAGATTAAAAAGACAACGTTCATCTTACGAAACGTTACCGTGTCGGAAGGTCTATGAATCACGGGGTAGACTTTATTGATCTCGTCTTTAGAATAGTAATTTACCGGTTTCAAAGCCACCGCTTTCAATGTCTTTAAAATACTAAACGGCGTATTTAATACAATATTCATTTCCTCCGGCGTTTTTACGAAATCACCTGCATTGCTTAGCGTAATTGGTCTGGTACTGTGCGCCCACCCCCCACGAACACCACCAATAAACAGAAAAGCTACTAATAAAAGTAAAATCGAGTGAACACTATAGAATCTCCATCCCATTATCTTTGGTTGTTCAGGCACGGCAATCCGAGCGATCCTTGACAATACAAACACCGCAATAAAAAATACAAAGACCAGCGGCCAATAATCTAACGTAAAATCAAGAAATAAACTTCCTATATTCTGTTCATGAGAAAATTGAGTAAAGAAGGTACCCGTTGTCCTCTTTAAGGTAAACGGATAATATGCGAAATCGATCAAATTTGCGGCTATTCCAACGCTATTGGTAACTATAAAGAGTAATCGTGCACCACGCTGATAGCCCGAATTATATTTCCAATTCCAAGGGATAACCTGCAATAATATATACAGTATATTGAGATAAAGTAAAGCGACAATATCAAATAATACTCCTCCGCCTAACATAATTGAAAGATCCAACACACCGACTTGGGGAAACAAAGTATGATTATAAAAATAAAACCCCATCCGCATCAGCGCATAGAGCACGAGTAACAAAAGGAATTGTATTGCCAATATCAGAAATGTATTGGCCAGATTTCGTGATAGAACGTTTCTCATTTTAATATTTTAAAAAATCTTGAAAGACCTTTTGATAGTAACCTTGAGCATATTGCAGCAAGCTATCTCGCTCCTGTTGACTATTCAATCCGAAAGTACTATAACCAATTTTTCTCCCTTGGATATCGTAACTCACAGCCCCCTCAGGTGCTATCACGCCGAAAGTGTTATTAGAGTTATAAAACGCCATATGGCTACGTTTTGAAGCAAAGAGATTTTGTGAAAACGGGAACTCGTGTCCGTAATTTCCCACAAATCCCGCCAATGTGCTTGCAACATCTAGCTGACTTACGACAGCGTCGACTTTTCTTCCACGATATTCCTTCTTCAGTGCGCCACCAAAAACGAAAAGCGGAATATGGTATCGAGCAGGATCTTCCAATCCATACTTTTCCTGCGGATAAAAATGACCGTGATCGGAAGTCACCAGCACTATCGTATTTTTATACCAAGGCTGCTTTTTAACCCGTTCGATAAACGCATTAAGCATGGTATCCGTATAGTACGCTGTACTTCGATAAGCATTCGCTTTGCTGTCGTTTCCGAATTTATAGCTAGGTGACAGGTCGAATGGTTCATGATTTACTAAGGTGTAAAAAATACTGAAAAAGGGGTTCTTATCTGCATTCAAATCTGCTAACATCCGATTCGAGACAACATGATCATAAACGCCCCAAGAATTTCGTTGTGCATCGGGCGGAAAGTTCATCATATCTACAACTCGCTTAACTCCATGGGTATACATAAAGGATTTCACGTTATAAAACTCGCTCTGTCCTCCATGGTAGAATGAAGTTGAGTAGCCTAACGAATCATACAATTGCGTAATCGACAATAATTTTTCGTGTTTGGGGATATACTTAATTATACTTTCAGGTCCCTGTGCAGGGAATGCGCTGAGTAGAGCGATAATTCCTTTATCGGACCGATCGGCAGCGGCATAAGCAGATCGGAAAGAAATCCCTTCATCCATTAATAGGCTCATTTTAGGGGTGATATCTTTTTCACCACCCAAATCTTCAAAAACTTGAGCGACCACCCCTTCTAATATGACTAAAATAACATTTGGCCTAGAAGTGTGTAATATCTTATCAACACTAGTAGGATCATAAGTTGTGGCAGACGCAGTCAATCGGACCGCTGTTTCTTGCGGTAAAAATTGATATGGGTTTTGTTTTGTGCTTTTCGTTAAATCTTTTAAAAATGCCCAATAGGTATTTACAGCAACATGGTTTACTGTATTGTCTTCAGAGAAATAAACTGCACTCGGATTGAGAGCAGCACGCCCGTATCCCCCTCTAATAAATGTAAAAAGAAGGCCTGCCCCGACAACGAGAGCAAAAATAGTACCTGACAAACGTTGAGCACGATATTTAGCTTTGGGGACAACAAATAAATGATAGAAATAATGAGCTACAAAAAAGTATACCGCCAACACAAGTATACCCGAACCCACCATAATCAGATCAATAGAATTAGATACGCCCCCAAGAGCGCTCCATCCCAAGGAAACAGCACGTTTACTGATCTTTTCTCCCCAAGCGCTATATAATTGAATATTTCCAACGGTGATCGCTGCAAATAGAAATGTAACCACCATCACATAAGCCCTCAATATCCATATAGAAACAGGTCGTTTAATCCATAACTGCTGCAGAACCGAGAACAAGAAAGGAAAAATAGATAAATAAGCGGCCAAAGAAAAATCCATTCGTAAGCCGTATAAAAAAGCATATACCAGTTCCTGTGGCTTACCAATTTGGGGCATAGCGCTGAAAGAAAAAACCAATCGATCAACCAAAGATAATGCTAGCCAATAACCAAACACTACGCAATGGAATATCAAATTTACTCGCCAAGCGGCCTTATCTTTCATTGGAATATCTCAATATTAATAAACTGTTTACTAAAAATTAACGGCAAAAATACATTTATTTAACAATAACTACTTGGAAGCACCGTCATTTCATCAACATTTTATTCCTTATATTCTTCCTAAAACTCTAACCAAATGTCTATTTTTGTATTTGATTTTTTAATAAAATGAGCATAGCTAAAACATACGAGCCAAAAGAAGCAGAAGAAAAGTGGTATTCATATTGGAAAGACAACGGTTTTTTTCGGTCCACTCCTGACGATAGAGAACCTTATACAATCGTGATGCCTCCGCCGAACGTTACGGGAGTGTTACATATGGGCCACATGTTGAATAATACCATACAAGACGTATTAATTCGTAGGGCACGTATGCAGGGGAAAAATGCTTGTTGGGTACCTGGGACAGACCACGCATCCATTGCGACTGAAGCAAAGGTTGTTGCTATGCTTAAGGATCAGGGGATAGATAAAAAATCTTTAACTCGGGAGAAATTTTTGGAACACGCATGGGTCTGGAAAGAGAAATATGGCGGTATTATTCTAAAGCAGTTGGAAAAACTGGGTGCGTCATGTGACTGGGAACGGACTAAATTCACACTAGATCCTGACCTATCCGAATCCGTTATTGATACATTTATTCGCTTCTACAAAGAGGGCTATATATATCGAGGTGTTCGTATGGTTAACTGGGACCCGCAAGGCAAAACAGCACTTTCCGATGAAGAAGTAATCCGGAAAGAAGTTAACCAGAAGCTGTACTATATCCGTTATCAAGTAAAAAATAGTGATCGTTTTATCATTATTGCTACAACGCGCCCAGAGACGATTATGGCTGATACAGCGATATGTATCCACCCTGATGACGAACGTTACAGTGATCTTAAAGGGAGAACCGTTATCGTCCCTCTTATTAACCGCGAAATTCCAATCATTGAAGATACCTATGTTGAACGGGAATTCGGTACTGGTTGTTTGAAGGTAACACCTGCTCACGATCTAAACGATTACGAACTGGGACAAAAACACAACCTACCTGTGATCGACATCCTTAATGACGATGGTACGCTAAACGAAAAAGCTCAAATACTCATTGGTGAAGATCGGTTCATCGCGCGTAAAAAAGTGGCAAAATTATTGGAAGAAGTTGGGCAAATAGAAAAAATTGAAGATTACAAATCCCAGGTGGGATTCTCCGAGCGAACAGATGCGGCTATAGAACCAAAATTATCCATGCAGTGGTTTTGCAAGATGGAAGAACTTGCAAAACCAGCACTTAATTACGTGGAAGATGGAACAATCAAATTGATTCCAGATAAATTCTTCGCATCTTATAAACATTGGATGGAAAATGTCAAGGATTGGTGTATCTCGCGCCAACTTTGGTGGGGGCATCGTATCCCAGCATGGTACAATTTGTCCAATGAGTGGGTTATCGCTAAGACCGAACAGGAAGCTATTTCGGAATTCTTGAGTCAAGGCAAATCCACGGAAGGAATACGCCAAGAGGAGGATGTATTGGACACTTGGTTTTCATCTGGATTATGGCCGATGTCTGTATTCGATGGAGTACGCAATCCGGATAATCCTGAATTCAAATACTACTATCCGACCAATGACTTGGTTACCGCGCCAGAAATCTTATTTTTCTGGATTGCCAGAATGATCATCATGGGACACGACTATACAAAGTTACCCCCTTTTAAAAATGTATACCTTACTGGAATTGTACGTGACAAATTAGGTCGAAAGATGTCCAAGTCTCTGGGAAACTCTCCCGACCCAATTGAACTTATGGAACAGTACGGTACAGACGGTGTACGCGTAGGAATGTTACTATCCTCTCCGGCAGGAAATGACTTGATGTTTGACATTTCCTATTGCGAGCAAGGACGAAATTTTGCAAATAAAATATGGAACGCTTTCCGTTTGGTCAAAGGGTGGGAAGTCATTCAAGCACCATCAACCAATGCACAAAAAACTGCTGCAACCTGGTTTGAAAACCGATTCAACCAAGCGGTAATAGAAATCGACGAACACTTTGAAAATTATAGATTGTCTGATGCGCTGATGACCACCTATAAACTTATTTGGGATGATTTCTGTGCCTGGTATTTGGAATTGATAAAGCCAGCATACCAGTCCCCGATTGAACATGAGACCTTAGAGACAGCGAAAGTGTTCTTCGAAAAAATTCTGACACTTGCCCATCCATTTATGCCATTTTTGACTGAAGAATTATGGCATGACGAAATTTTCCAAAGAGCCGATACGCAGGACTGCATCATTGTTGCTCCATACCCATCCGTTCTCTCATACCAAGAAAATATTGTCAAAGAGTTTGAAATCGTTCAACAAATAATCTCTGAGATACGTAGCATACGAAATACGAAAGGTATTTCACCAAAAGTAGCCCTGCCACTGGCGATTAGTACAAGCTCAATAGATTTCACTAAGTATGAACAAAGTATTGTGAAACTTGCCAACGTAGCTGACTTTTCACTGGTAAATGAAAAAGTACAAGGCGCAGTAAGCTTCTTAGCCGGAAAAACAGAATGTTTTGTTTCCTTAGAAAATAACATTGACGTCGAAGCGGAGAAAGACCGGATTAGTAAAGAAATACATTATTTAAAAGGTTTTCTAGTCGGTGTGGAGAAAAAGCTATCCAATGAACGGTTTGTACAGAACGCCAAGCCAGAAATCGTAGAAAACGAAAAAAATAAAAAGTCGGACGCCGAGACAAAAATAAAAATCTTAGAAGACAGTTTATCTTCCCTAGGCTAAACTATTGACGATATTGATCAAACGACACCGCGTCTCACACTTGGTGTCGTTTGATATGCATCTGGAGAGTTCCGTTGATAGGTGGAAGAAAAAAGGTTCCTCTTGGCCGTAATATCCATTTTTATTCAAACAACATAAAATAAGATTATTCCCTGAACCACTGATTTTTACCCTGAATACCGCATCACCAGAGACTTATTGACTGGCATCTTGTTAACAACAACCAGCGATAACAACCATCAGAAACCGATTCTAGCTGAAAAGCCGCAAGTATGTTAGAACGATCAAGTATGTTAGAACGATGTTATGTTGTCGTCCGCGAGTTTCAATTTATCCGTAATCCGGAATTTCACCGAAACATCGCAGCGTTTAACCGAGAAGTATTCTAAGTTTACCTATTTACATTCCCCTATGGAATATTTTCATTCTATCTTTGATGTATCAAAAAAATAATAGATCATGAAAAATAGCTCATCATTTAACATCAACTTCGAGAGTATCTCTCAATTTCTCAACAGTGTCTTCAGCAAACTGAACAAAACAAACCTGAAGCTAGTTGCAAAGTCAGGGAAACAATACGCGTCTCTTCCCTTAATCATTGCACTCATTATTACATGCATACTACCGTTTCTTGTTATTGCAGGGGTAATAATCGCCTTAATCCTCGATATTAACATTATTTTTGAACATCAAGTTGATGAAATCAATAAAATCGAAAAATAAATTATCAAACAAATAATATTTAACTTGAATTACAATAAATACTAAAATGATATTAATAGCAGTCCTCCTACCGTGGCTTTCCTTCTTTTTCCGTGGAAAAATATTGTCAGGGATTCTTTGCCTTATTTTACAAATCACTTTAATTGGATGGCTACCTGCTGCTATCTGGGCTGTCGCATCGCGAGTAGATGGTAAAAATAGAGCACGTATACAGCGTCTTGAAAGAAATATTTCATAAAAAAAGAAGAAAGATATTCTTTTTTGAGGGATAAAAGATATCCCTCAAAAAAGAGGTAACCCCTTTCGTTATATACAATTCATAAAATTCACTAGTGCTATCTAGGTTTTATCGGGCATAAGGCCTGGTAAATGTGATTAAAGAAAAAACTCCTCATAACCTGAGGAGGCACTCCACACTTTTTTATCTACTTAAGCCGTTTATAAAGGAGTCGGTATTATCCAATAATCGATATCTTAAACAAATTGACTATCACGTACTGCTACCTTCGTCCAGTATTTGCTAAATTTTTCTGCCGCCGCAAGATGATCGGGATGTTTTTCATATACATTAATCTCTTCCATCGAATTAAATAAGACAAATATGCTGTATTGAAAGGAATTATCAACCACATCTCTGTTTGTTGTGGATGCGGGTTTGCCGACGTGGAAAGCCAGTATTCCTGGAATCTTTTTAAGCTCTTCAAAAAACAGAAGGAAATCTTGTTCCTCTTGCTCTGTTATACCTTCTTTCAGCCAAAAATAAACGGTATGCAATATTCTCCCTGACACAAATTCAGTATTTGTAGATTGCGAGGTCGCTGCTGTGCTGCAGGATCCCATTAATGCTGCAGATGCACCTAGTGCCGCTGCATTTTGTAGAAAATTTCTTCTTTCCATGACTTAGCTTGATTAAACCAAATATAAATATTTTATTCCCAAAGGCAAAAACAATCGGTTGCATAAATAGAAAAAAAGATTCCTTATCTCATGAGAAACTACTAATCTAACAAACTGAATTTGTAACTTTGGATAATCAAACACGCCAGTTATTATGAAATTATTTTTGCTGGGTTGCCTTATCGCACTCTCAACAATCTGTCGCGCACAAAATAAATTTGTGGTCGAATCAATACCTGATCAACTAAAAAATCGAGCTGCGATGACCGTTCGGTATGAATCCGAGGAAGTCATCATGTATGCCCCAGATGATGTTCGTCATAAAGTAAAAAAAGCTATCACAATTCACAACAAAAACGGCGAATTTTTCGCATATATACCGTTGTATTATGATAAAAGTTCAAAAATAAAAACCGCGAAAGGTGCTGTATATGATGAATTTGGTCGCCAAATAAAAAAACTGAGTCTTAAAGATTTTAACGACGTAAGCGCGGCCGATGGATTTTCAATGTTTTCCGATACCCGACTAAAATATTACAGCAATGACGCTCCACAATACCCTTACACCCTTGAATTTGAGTATGAAATTCAACTTTCTCAAAATCTGATGATACCAAATTGGTCTCCAGACTATCACCCACAAGTTTCCGTCGAACAAAGTAGTTATTCATTTACTTACCCAACCTTAGAAAAGATACGCATCCATACGCAAAATATTGAAAGTACAGGATTAAAAACCGAAAAAGAAGGTTTTACGACCCTGAAATGGGAGGTTACTAATCTTGAAGCAAAGAAGCAAGAAGAATTCACCCATCATTTTCAGGATCTGAATATTCAGGTAAACATAGTTCCAGAAAGGATTTCATATTATAACCATAGTGGCTCCCTTACGGACTGGAAAAATTTCGGGAAATGGGCACATGATATGTTACTTAACGGAAAACAAGATCTCGGCCCAGATGTAAAACAGAAAGTC
>NZ_JABMCQ010000016.1 GCF_013179575.1 Sphingobacterium shayense
CGCCGAAAAGTAAGAAATAAGATAGAATTACTAAGGATATAGTGAAATGTGATCATTAATATTGAAAAGCTATCTAAGCAATGTTTTAACATTGCTTTTTTATTTTATATGCACCGGTCAGTTGATAGTAGGGAAAAGGAATTTTTGGCGCGAGGTATTAATTAATTGTTAGTTATTAGTTAAATACTCTGCGTAACGCAGAACTTCCTTAATAAGATATGGAGTGATTTATTTTTGTTTAAATATATTTTTTAAATGTTTTTAGATTGAAGTATATGTATTTTAAAATGTTGTTATATATTTTTTGTAATGTTTATTTACGTTAAAAATTGTTAATTAATTAAAAATATATACTTAACAATGTGTTAATAAGTGGTCACTACTTTTGGAGCAAATAATCAACCATTAAAGTGATGAAAATTAAAATGTCCATTCTAAGTGCAATGCTTCTTAGCATTGCATCATTACAAGCCCAAACTGATGATGGTATCATGCGTATGGGTGAATTTGCTTATCCTGTAAAAAGACAGCACGTTAATATTCCCGATGTTAATGGCTTTCGGGTTCTGAAGTGTGATTTTCACATGCATACCGTATTTACAGATGGTCATGTATGGCCAAATGTCCGCGTACAAGAAGCATGGAGAGAAGGAGTGGATGTTATTTCTTATACGGAACACATGGAATATAATCCACATAGTGCAGACGTAAAAGTGGATCATAACCGTTCACATGATTTAGCTATCGATCTAGCAAAAGAGAATAATATTGGACTAATCAAAGGGACGGAAATAACTCGTAAGACGCCTCCGGGACATTTTAATGCTCTTTTTATTGAGGACGCAAATAAGCTGGTTTCTGACAACGATTCAAAACTAGATCAACAGGCGATCGACAGGGCATTTGAACAAAATGCATTCATCTTTTGGAATCATCCAGGATGGCAAGTGAATAAGATTCCTGGATCCTACGAGTGGATTGATTTCGTAGAGAAGATGTATCAGGAAAAAAAACTTCACGGAATTGAGGTAGTGAATGGATTAGGATTTCATAAAAAAGCACTTGATTGGGCGTTGGATAGAAACCTAACAATCATTGGTAATACGGATATACATAATCTTATCGCGCATGATTATAATATTGGTCAGGAAGGTGTTCATAGAACAATGACTCTTGTAATGGCTAAAGATAAAAGTGCGGCATCTATCCGTGAAGCGCTAGACGCGGGTCGTACGGTTGCATGGTCAAGTAAGTATTTATTCGGTAAAGAAGAAAATGTGCGTGATTTGGCGAATGCTTGTATTGAAGTGACGTCAGCTTATCATGAAAAGACGAAAGCGAACACGAACGAAACCACCAAATATTACGAGATCAAAAATAATAGTGATCTATATTTTGAGTTAGTCTTAAAAGAAGGGGATGGTACTAAACGTCTCGTACTGTATCCTGAATCTACCCAAATATTAACAGCACAAGCTGGGCAAACTAAATTAAGTTACGAAATCGTATCCACTTTTATCAGAAGCGATCGACACTTGCAATTTGATATAACCTTACGATAGGGCATACCGGTTTTATGAAACAATACATACCAATATTTCTATTGGCAGGGACCATATTGTCCTTTCCTATGGAATCGAAAGCTTTTAAGTTAAGAAACGAATTAGCTTCGATGAGTAATTATCAGCGGTCTATCAATGGTCAGGTTATTGACGGAAGCGGTAATCCGATCGAAAACGCAACAGTAACAATTCAGGGCACCAATAAAGCCACCTCGACGGATAACAATGGTAAATTTACCTTGGAGTCAGACGCATCTGCAATCACATTAGCAGTTTCTTATGTTGGTTTTACAACTAAGACACAGCAGGTATCAGGGGAGGCTACTAATATAGTTATACAGCTAGATAATAAAAACGATTTGGAGGAAGTCGTCGTTGTCGGCTATGGTACACAGAAAAAAATTAACCTTACAGGAGCAGTGGCTCAGGTAGGATCGGAAGTTTTAGAAAACCGCCCCGCAGCCAACTTAAGCCGGATGTTGCAAGGTGCTTTGCCGAATTTAAACTTGCAAATGGTTGATGGTAGCCCGACTCGTGGGGCAACATTCAATGTGCGTGGTACCACCTCTATTGGTGCGGGCGGGAGTGCGCTAGTTTTAATCGATGGAGTAGAAGGAGACCCTAACATGGTGAATCCGAATGACGTTGAAAGTGTAACCGTATTGAAAGATGCTTCATCAGCAGCGATCTATGGTTCGCGAGCAGCATTTGGGGTGGTTTTGATTACTACAAAATCGCCAAAAGGCGGGAAAGCTACCGTCACATTTAACTCCAATGTGTCGATCAACAACCGTGTTGTGGAGCCTAAACTAATAACGAATGGATATGAATGGGCAAATAATTTCAATACTGCGTTTAATGCTTGGAATGATTATAAATCCACGCCTATATCGGTAAATAATATCTACCCGTTCTCTTTGGAATACCTAGAAAAATTAAAACAGCAAGCGGAAAATCCAACAGGTGAAGATGCGATCTTCAATGAGGCTACCAACCGCTGGGAATATTTTGGAAACACAGATTGGTACAATATGATATATCGTGACGATATGCCGAGCACCGAACAAGCATTAAGTATCTCTGGTGGTGGCGAAAAAGCCTCCTATTATCTGTCTGGTCGTTATTATCATCAAGGAGGGATTTTCAACTATAATCCAGATAAATTTAACAAATATAATATCCGTGGGAAAGGTGACGTCAAGGTAAACGATTGGCTAACATTTGAAAATAATACGGAAATCAGTTCGTATGATTATCATTACCCAATGTTTGCTGACGGTGATGGAAATATCTGGCGTCAATTTGAGCATCAAGGATACCCGATGGCTATCGTGCATAATCCCGATGGCACCTACACTCATTCGGCCGCATATACAGGTGTGGCTTCTTTTATGGAAGGCAATAATGCCTCAGACCTTAATAATACGGTGTTAAGAAACACGGCGGGTGTCATTATTAAGCCGCTGAAAGGTCTTACCTTAAAAGGAGATTTGACCTACTCACGTACTTGGCAGGATGAACAGCGAACAAACAACTATGTCGATTATAGTAATTCCCCCGGAGAGACTTATCGTTTTGGCCGAAGCATGTTAAGAGAGCTAGGGGAGCGGACCAAATATATTGCAGGAAATATTACGGCTAATTATTCAAGGAAATTTGCGGAAAAACACGACATCAATGCACTCGTTGGCTACAATGTCGAATCGCAAACCTTTAAAGCATTAAATGCGCAACGTGACGGTATAATCCTTGCCGACAAGCCTGATTTTAATCTGATGGACGGTTTAAACTATAACATCACGGGTGGGGGAAATGAGTGGGCATATATTGGTTTGTTCTACCGTTTTAATTACGCGTATGACAATAAATATCTTTTAGAACTGAACGGCCGTTATGATGGTTCATCTAAGTTTCCTGAAAACCAGCGATACGGATTCTTTCCTTCTGTTTCTGCTGGCTGGGTAATCTCAAATGAAGCGTTTTTTGAAGACGCGAAACCTCTAGTAAGTAATCTTAAGTTTAGGGCGTCCTATGGTTCCTTGGGGAACGGGAATGTGGCGCCATACCGGTATTTAGAGCAAATGTCTGTTGCGAAGACAGGCGTTGTATTGGGAGGTGTCCAACCGAGTTATACGTCTATTCCTGGGGTAATTCCCGATGGTTTGACTTGGGAGCGTTCAACGACTTTTAACCTAGGTATGGATTTGGGATTCTTTGACAATGCGTTGAATTTTACATTTGACTGGTATAACCGTAATACCTTTGATATGTTTACAATTGGTCAACCATTACCAAATGTATTTGGTGCCGCGGTACCCTATGGAAATTTCGCAGATATGTCGACCAAGGGATGGGAGCTAACGGTTAATTATAACAACCAGTTTGAACTTGCGGGTAAACCTTTTAATTGGGGAATCAACGGGTCACTTTGGGATAGCAGGTCACACCTAACACGTTTCAATAATCCTGAAAATTTGTTGAACACCTATTACGTAGGACAGGAAGTTGGAGAGATATGGGGGTATGAAACCTTGGGTTTTTTTAGCTCGGAAGAAGATGTTGCAAACCATGCCGACCAAAGTTTTATCCGAAATTCCAATAACAATGTTTGGTTGCCAGGGGATCTGAAGTTCGCCGACCTAAACGGCGATGATGTGATCAATGAAGGCGATAATACGCTTGATAATTCTGGAGATCGTCGGGTTATCGGTAACAATTCACCACGTTATCAATTTGGTTTCACTTTATCTGGACGGTGGAATGGAATAGGGTTATCTGCCTTTTTTCAGGGTATTGGCAAGAGGGATTACTATTTCTCTCCGGAAGCAGGATTATTCTGGGGGCCATACAACAGGCCTTATGGATATCAACCTACAAAAATGATGGAAGATATATGGACAGAAGAAAACCCTGATGCGTATTTTCCACGCTATCGCGGTTATACAGCGCTTGGGAAAGACCGGTCGTTAGGGGCTCCTCAAACGAGGTATTTACAAGATGTTTCTTACTTACGTTTAAAAACGTTGACATTGGATTACACATTGCCTCAACGTTGGGTACAGGGAGCTAAACTGAGTAGTGTACAATTGTTCTTAAGTGCTCAGAATCTATTTACATTCTCTGGTTTGTTTAAGCATACAGATAATTTCGATCCCGAAGTTATTGAAAAACCTATCGGAGAATTAACTAACGGATCGGGGGAAGGGTACGCGTATCCGCAACTTAAGACCACGACATTCGGTGTTAATGTTACTTTCTAAACTTATTCCAATGAACATAAAATTTAAAATCGGCATACTAGGATTCGTAGCTTTTGCTTTTTCATCGTGTAGCAAAGACTTTCTTGACAGAGAACCTTTCGATAAGTTAGTACCTTCTACATACTTTAATACAGAAGCTGATCTTCAGCTATATACTAATTCATTTTATCAGCAGTTTATACCAGCGGGACTTGATATCGTACAAGCCGATGAAATGGGAGAATATACGTCCAAGAATAATTCGCCTACGTTCATCGCAGGAAATTTTTCACCTGTTGATCAAAGTGCGTGGAGTTGGACAAAATTGCGTAACGTGAATTACTTTTTAAGTAAATACAATAACCCAGCTATCCCTGAGGAGGCAAGGAATCATTACGCCGGAATAGCACGGTTCTACAGAGCAATGTTTTATTTTGATATGGTAAAGGATTACGGTGACGTACCTTGGTACTCTCAAACACTCTCGACCGAAGATAATGAGCAGTTGTACAAACCAAGGGATCCAAGAGCAGTCGTTATGGACTCTGTACTAGCGGATTTAAATTTTGCTGTTGCTAATATTAGAGATATTAAGGATAACACCTCCTCGACAGTTACAAAGTGGGTTGCGCTGGGGTTAAAATCGAGAATTTGTCTGTTTGAGGGTACCTATCGTAAATATCACGATGAATTGAATCTTCAGAATACGGCCGATAAATGGCTGACCGAAGCATTCAATGCATCGAAGGAGGTGATTGACTCAAAACAGTATAATCTCTATAGTACAGGTGCTCCTGAACTAGACTATAGAACACTGTTTATTAGTGAAAATCCTGTTTCTACGGAAGTGATGTGGTCTAATGTGCATAACAATTCATTGAAGCGTTGGCATAATATTACATGGAAGTTTAATTCTGCCACTTACGGCGCGAGATGGGGATTGAATAAGCAATTTATCAACACCTATCTAAAAATTGATGGGAGCAGATTTACCGATAAACCAGGGTTTGATGAGATTGCGTTTGTTGAAGAGATGAAAGGTCGTGATCCCCGCTTGGCACAAACTGTTCGAAGCCTGGGTTATACACGTTCCGATGGTTCGGCGGCCCCGCCGAACTTTGGTTATACCTTCACAGGCTATCATATATTGAAATTTAGCTTGGATGATAAACGTTTAGATGGCGTTGGAGAAGGTTACAACTCCATCACCATGATGCGTTACGCCGAAATTTTGCTAAATTATGCAGAAGCCGGTGCAGAATTAGGGAAATTAGTTACAGACGAATCGATTTGGAACGAAACTATTGGCGCGCTTAGGACTCGTGCTGGCGTAGATCCAAAGATGCCTGCCGTAGCGGACGGCTATTTACAACAAATATACTTTCCAGAAATTTCAGATAAATATTTGTTAGAAGTGCGCCGCGAGCGCGGAATCGAATTAGTATATGAAGGATTACGGTATGACGACCTTATGCGTTGGAAAAAAGGAAGGCTTTTAGAGATGCCATGGAAAGGTATTTATGTGCCAGCCATGGATCAAGAAATGGATTTAGACGGCAATGGCTCGCCAGATGTATCGTTTGTCAGTAAAACACCGGCGAGTCCTAAAGCCGGCGTATCCTATGTCGTTATTGATGGAACCGCTTCAAAATTATCTCAGGGAACAAAAGGACATATTATCTGGAGAGATGATGAGGATCGTCAATTCGACGACAAAAAATACCTTCGGCCGATATCCAATACAGATTTGGTAATCAATCCTAACCTTGGTCAAAATCCGGGTTGGTAATAATAGATTTAAGTAGTCTTAGTTTTTATCGTTGGAGTCCTTGTGATATAAATCGCCGGGACTCCTCATTTTTAGGCTATTCGAGCTAAAACAAAATGGGGCATTCGCCCCATTTCTTTATTGTTTTTTTAATCATCGGTCTTGTCGGTGTGTGTGATGCGCCAAAGAACAGAGCCTATCACGGCTCCCATAATTGGAGCAACGAAAAATAACCATACTTGCGAGAGAGCCTGTCCGCCAGCAAAGATTGCAGGCCCCAGACTTCTTGCTGGATTAACCGAAGTTCCAGTCACGGGTATAGCCACTAGGTGAATTAATACAAGGGTAAACCCGATGGCCAGACCTGCCATTGTTCCATTTCCGACTTTTGAGGTGGTTGCTAGAATTATAAACAAGAATATCGCTGTCAATATGGTCTCAACGATGAATGCCGCGGTCATGCTATATTCATTCTGGTAGCCTTCGCCCCAGCCGTTTGAACCAAAAGCCCATTCGCCAGCTTCAAAACCGTTAATTTGTCCTGAAAGGATTGTTTTGAGCACGAACGCACCGAGGATTCCCCCGATTATTTGAGCGGCGATGTAAACCAATGCATCCTTTGTCGAAATACGTCCTGCAGCCAGCACGCCAATTGTAACAGCGGGGTTGATATGACATCCTGAAATGCCACCAATCGCATAGGCAAAGACAACGACCGAGAGTCCGAAGGCAAAGGAGATTCCCAGTAATCCTAAGCCGGAAGTTTCAGCTAATGTGTCGGCCCCAGCGATCGCAGCAGCACCACAACCAAAAAGTACTAAACCAAATGTACCGATCAATTCGGCAATAAATTTAGACGAGATTTTCGTTTCCATAATTTAAAATTTAAGTCAAGTTATTACCAAATATACTTTTTTTCGATAAACTAAGAATCATGTAATCAAATTGTTTTATCGTAATTTTATTTTCTAAGCGACTGAAAAGAAAATTTTAGGCTATTCGCCATCCTTCAAAAATTCTAGTAAGTGTTGTAGAAAAATCTCTGGACAGGAATAGTGGATGTTATGGTTGTCACAACTGAATTTGTGGTAGGTGATAAGGTCAGGATGTTCTGATTTTAATTTCTCATTTTCTTTGTCCGTCAGAAATTGATCGGTTTCCCCGGTGGCTTCTATGATTAATAAAGGCACGTTTAGGTTTTTTAAGATGTCTCCTGGATTAAGTTCCACAATAGAACGCGCATACCGAGACGTAGATTTTGGTGAATGCAGGAGCGTCTTGTACGAAGTACCGTTCTCCATATGCATATACTTATCTAATCCATGGTAAATAATCCACTTGTCGTCTTTGGGCTTAATGATCCCGAAATACTGATAATCACCCTTACCATCGTTTATTTCGCTTAGATGTCTATAGGCCATCAACTTCGTGTCGTATATCGAAAAAAGAGCTTCCTTGACTTCAATAGGGGGTTCAATCCCGTCAAGAAATTCGTGGAACTTTGCCGGTGAAAAGGTGTCAAATAGAGATTTAAATGCAACAGTCCCACCATCTTCCAATACGAGTTTCTGCACCTTGTTTGGATGCCTTTCGTAGAAGGCTGTCGCCATGTAAGCCCCACGAGAAAATCCCCCAATAACAGCTGATTGAATATGCAGGTGATTCATTAAGCTATTTAAATCGTCTGAAAAATCGTTAAAACTGAGGTCTGTAGTAGGAATTTGAGTAAGTCCATGTCCGTAGTGATCGATGGAAACCACATAATATCCTGCGTCGACTAGTGCGCTAGCGAATGGTTCAAAGTCATAAGCCGATAAAAAGCTTCCCGGAAGCCATATGAAAGTTTTCTCCCCGGGCTGACCCCAGTGTAGATAGTTCAATTCTACGTGTTTAGTTTTGAATTTTCCTCGATGAATTTCTTCATATGATTGAAAGTACGCTTGGTCTTTTTGAAATTGTACGGCAATTGGATCGACCTCATGTTGTGCAATAGCTGTAGTAATTCCGACAAGAAGATAAAAACCGACAAAGGAGATCCAATTTGTGTAGCTCATATTTAATAGTGCAATATGTTTATCAAAACCTCGAGCAATCAAAACAAAAAACATTTCTCGGTTTGCCGTTGTAAATATAAAGATTGTTCAGAAAGAAAAAATATATAATCCTCTCGTGATGTTTTCGAGTTATCAACTCGAAAAACATCATGAGAGGATAGCAGGGATTTACTATCCTAAGGTAGCAACGCAATCTAAATTTATAATCTACGTCTAACGTCTTTGAACACTTTTTTATAGTGAATGGGAGGTTGACGTGTACGCTGAGGAAGAGAGTTCTACAGAGGTGGTGGAGTGCTGATGGAGCTGAGATAAGGCTTGAATTTTAAGCATAAACTTTAAAGTCTGAAGTCCAGCTAATTAGTTTTGTTGTAGGTCGGTTCGTTTATGTAAATAAGTTACCTTTGGTGGGAGAATTATTTGAAAGAATAAATTGACGATGGTTTGATTATTTCCTGGAGGAAAAGTAAAACCTTGAAAATCGATAACTTGATTGAAACGAAATGAAAGAAACAGATTTAAACCACATAATCGAACGGTCAATAAACATAAGAAAAGCCTACCACAAGTTGGAAAGGCAACACCACGGAAGTGAATGGTCAGTGGAAGAAGATGCCTTGGCATTTTTGACTGATGCGGGGCTTGTTGGGCGGCAAATAATGTCCCAACAGGGGCGCTGGCCATCCAAAAATACAGAGGTGGAACTTGAGCATAAATTAGGAGAATGTCTTTGGTGGATTGCCGTTTTGGCTGCCCGACTGGATTTAGATCTCGAAGATTCTGTTGAAAAATTTTTAACAAAAACAGAAAAACTACTCGAGAAATAGAATCAATCGTTAAATATGGTTCGACGGGCTTAACATGTTATGGTTTTTACCTGGGAGAAATTATTTAAATAACACCGGCTTTTGTTATGAAGAAAGATTAAGTGGAATGTATGTGGTCTAATTAGTTGATTAAAAGCGCTTTAATTATTTTCTTTTATTTTGTCTTTCGCTGAGAGGGGCCCTGGGTAAAAATAATTTTATAGAATATGTCCAATTTCTCTGATTTCATACATTATGATAGTATAAATAACAAAACACATTTAAATTATACTAAAATGAAACAGAGAATGAATGCCTTTGAAAAAGGCCAGAACGCAATGAAGGCGATGTATGGTATCGGTGCTTATCTTAGCAAAAGTTTAATAGAACCAAAATTATTACATCTTATTTACTATAGGGTATCTCAGATCAATGGCTGCGCATATTGTTTGGATATGCATTCCAAGGATTTACTTGCAGTAGGCGAAACAGCACAACGTCTCCTTGTATTGGACGCTTGGCGAGAAGCCCCTTTATACTGCGATCGTGAATGTGCGGCATTGGAATGGGCAGAGGCCGTAACAAAGATTGACGAAGGCAATGTAGCTGATGAAGTTTATGAGACGGCTCGCAAACAATTTTCTGAAGAGGAATTAATAGACCTGACGTTGGCTATCACCGCCATCAATAGCTATAATCGTATTAATATCGCTTTTCGCACCGTTGCCGGTAGTTACGTTGTTGGGCAGCATAAGATACAGGCCAAGTAAATAAGAATGTTATATAATCTTATTAATTCTTATCTTCAAAAATAAAAACAACTACGATGAAAGATTTCATACTCATATTCCGACAGGCCAATTACGATCATTCTAACACGTCGACCGATGAAACAGACGCGTTAAATAAAAAGTGGAACGATTGGATAGGCGGAATAGCTGCTCAGGGGAAATTTAAAGCCCATGGCGCTCGTCTGGAAACGACTGGTAAAGTACTTAAACCAGGCGGTGTGGTCACTGATGGACCGTTTGTAGAGATTCGAGAAAGACTAGGGGGTTTCATTGTGATTTCAGCAGATAGTTTAGACGAAGCAACCACATTAGCACACGGTTGCCCTGCGCTTGATGCGGAAGGCAGTGTAGAAATAAGACCTATCCTAGCTTGATAAAAAGATCATGAGCAGCATGGTTCATTGCTGCTCATGCTAATTATTATGGAAGATAAATTTTTAAAGCAATTATTTCAGGAAGAATTCAGGAAGATGGTTGCTGTCATCAGTAAGCGTTTTGGGCTACAACATATAGAAATAGCTGAAGATATTGCAAGTGAAACCTTTCTGCAGGCTACGGAAACCTGGAAAACCAAAGGAATGCCGGTAAACCCAACCGCTTGGCTTTACGCGGTAGCTCGTCAAAAGACATTAGCATACTTCAGACGGAATAAAATTTTTGAAGACAAAGTAATTCCCGCGCTTAATCAAAACCAAGATCACTTGGAAACCCCTGATGATATAAATTTTTCAAAACAAAATATTAAGGATAGCCAGCTTCAAATGCTCTTCGCTATTTGCACACCTGCGATTGCCAGCGAAGCGCAAATTGGACTTGCTTTACGCATACTTTGCGGATTCGGCATCGATGAAATTGCAGAAGCTTTCCTATCAAACAAAGAGACTATCAACAAGAGACTTTTCAGGGCAAAGGAAAAATTGCGAACAGAAGGCATTCAACTGGCCTTACCTGCAGAAAATGAAATCAGTAAGCGTGTGGACAACGTCTTGCAGATTATTTACCTGCTTTTTAATGAAGGATATTATTCCAGGACTCAGAATCAAATTCTGCAGAAAGACCTTTGCATAGAGGCTCTGCGACTTGGTGTCTTGTTAACAGAGTATGAAACAACCAACCTTCCTAAAACCAATGCCCTAATTGCCTTGATGTGTTTTCATTCTTCACGTTTTGAAGCGCGACAAAGTAATGGCGATGAAGTGATTTTGTATGAAGAGCAAAATGAAAGCAAATGGGATAGGGCATTGATTAGCCAAGGTATTTATTTTCTGAATCTCTCTGCTACTGGTGAGGAGTTAAGTTCGTACCACTTGGAAGCCAAAATTGCTTATTGCCATTGTACAAAGCAAGATACAATGGAAAAATGGGAGGAGATTTTGCAGCTTTATAATCATCTTCTCACAATTAATTACTCTCCAAGTGCAGCCCTTAACAGGACTTTTGCTTTATATAAAGCGAACGGTGCGCTGGTTGCGTTGTGCGAGGCAGAAAAATTAAAACTTGGTACCAACCATTTTTATTTTGTCCTGCTGGGAGAACTTTATAAAAATATAGATAAAACCAAAGCAATTACCGCTTTTAAGAGAGGGAAATCATTAGCAAAAACCATAGCGGAACAGCAGCTTATCCAAAAGAAAATAAATCAGCTTGGAGGGTGATACTAGATTCGACGATGCCGATCACAAACATGGGTGTAAAAAAATATTTAGATGGTTTGTTTTTTCCAAAAAAATTTTCCTCATACCAAGTACACCATCGTTTTTAATTTTCTTGCTCAACAAATAACTTACCAAAGAAAATTTCTATAACTTTATAGTTAATCGAACTCTTCGCCTGCAGAAAACCATGATTCGGTAGAGATTTATTAGGCAATATAAACGAATAATTATGAAGCGGATAGATTTAATATTGTTGTTGTTATGTAGCATATCGACCTCCATATATGGACAAAAAATAAGTGATTCACTTCTAACTTTAGGGGATCAAGCACCTCCTCTAAGGGTAAAAGAATGGATAAAAGGGACTCCTATCAAACATTTTGAAAAAAATCATATCTACATCATTGAGTTTTGGGCCACCTGGTGCGCGCCATGTCGAGCTGAGATGCCTCATCTGTCCAGTATTCAAAAGAAATTTAAAGATAAAATCACGGTCATTGGTGTCGATATATATGAAGAAGAAAACACGTCGCTTGAAAAAATTAGAAGCTTTGTAGATAGTATGGGCGATAAAATGGATTATCATGTGGCGATAGATGACAGCACCCACATGGTGGAGGATTGGATTGTAGCCTCTGGCGAGAAAAATGGCGGAATACCGGAATCGTATGTTGTGGATAACAAGGGAAGATTAGCGTGGTACGGGGATCCTTGGGCGCTTGACACAGTTTTACAGAAAATAATAGATGATAACTGGGATGTAGAGCAAGAATTAGCATATAGAAAGGTTCGAAAACATTTCGAACAATTAACGACACAAGCTAGTGACACTATTCGTGAATTCAGAGTAAATAATGAAATTCTATACTATCCTGTCGAAATAGCGGATTCAACTCTTAAAATAATAAAACGTTTAGTAAGCAGCGAACCACTTCTTAAAAATTCAGCGCCTATTCAATTTTATACGTTAGAGTCTTTACTTGTATTAAATCAAGAAAAGGCCTATCTGTACGGTCAGGAAATTTTATCAAATAAAACAGAAGAACCCGGTTATTTAGATATTATTGGTGCTCTAGAGTGGTATGAAAAAAAAGGATACATTATCCCAAAACTCTATCGGCTTGGTGCAGAGGCCTATCAGGTAAAAGTTAACGATTATATATATCCGGATATTATCGATCTCCCTTATCTCTATAGTAATATGGCGAAGTGGTATTGGGAAGCAAACGATAAGGCTCGAGCTATCGAATCACAAAGACAGTCGATCGACATTCTAAAAAGTAAAAAATCATATAAATCGTCTGAATTGAAAAAATACGAATTGCTACTTCAAAAATATAACGAAACAACCTTAGGAGTGGTAAAGTAGTTCCTTTTGTACTTTGAACCAGTCACGGATGTCGACTGTAGTACGTTTGGTTTCGGTTTTTAATTGAACGCGGTCATAAGAATACGCTACTTAAAAAAGTCCACTGGATTACGTTGCTATACTTTTGTTATGTTTTAGATTCTTTAAGTTAGAATTAATTTACATTTGATGTTTCAGAATAATTCTACTTATTGCTATCTTCGGAAAACGTTATTAACCGATGAAATTAACCTGTATTTTTCTATTTGGTCTCCTGGTATGGATCCAGGGATTTGCTGCGATACCTGAGATATCGAAGGCGAATATTCCTGATTGGGTTCGTCAAACTTCTAAACAACCCAAGACTCCTAACTTGGAAGATATCAGTGATGGTTATTATTTTGAACGGATCGAGTATCAAGTCAACCTTGCTGATCAAACCCGGTTTTACCGAGATGTGAAGGTGTTGACTGAAAATGCGGGAGCAGAAAATGCAGGACAGGTTAATATTACGTTTGATCCGCAGTATCAGGCCTTGATTATGCACGAACTGTTTGTTATACGCGACGGTAAACGAATGGATCGTTTAGATTTAGGAAAGTTCGAGCTGATGGCGTCGGAAACCGAATTGTCACGGTCTATTTATAACGGAACTTATGCCGCCTATATGCTGTTAGCCGACTTAAGAAAGGATGATAAAATTGTCATATCCTATTCGCTACGTGGCTTTAATCCTGTATTTGGCAATCGATTCGCAGACACTTATTTTCTTCAGGGCTATGAGCCTTTCGGCCTATTACACGTGAACTATGTGGTACCAAAATCACGAAAGTTGACATTTAAATCATTTAAGGGGGCGGATTCAGGAAACCAACAAGATTTGGGGTCGGCTACCGCTTATTATTGGGATATTTCGGGAACTGATAAAGTCGAGTATGAGACAAATTTGCCGGCATGGTACGCGACAAGACAGCGAATCGAGTGTTCGGAATTCCCGAAATGGTCGGACGTAGCGAAGTGGGCTGCTGATGTGAATCCTATTCCGGAATTATCTGCCGGAGGGCATTTGAAACTATTTTGTGAACAACTATGGCAAAATAGCAATGGCGATTCGATCGCATACGTCTCGAAAGTGGCTGATTTTGTGCAGAATGATATTCGTTATATGGGCGTCGAAGTTGGTGAATATTCTCACCGAGCGAATAACCCCGAAAAAGTGTTTGTACAGCGTTACGGCGATTGTAAAGATAAGTCTGTCTTGCTTGCGGCTATGCTTCGCGATAAAGATATAGAGGCGACTTTGATATTAGTAAATTCGTATGAAGAATACGGAGTAGACAACTATCTTCCGTCTCCATTCGCTTTCAATCACATGGTTGTTCATCTGGTTATCGATGGCCGAGGTCAATATATCGATCCAACGATAACGGATCAAGGCGGACAATTTCGTGATCGTTATTTCCCTTTTTACGGGAAAGTGCTATGGGCCAAACCGGGAGGGAGATTACAAGACACTGAGAAGATCTTGTCCGGAAATATGCGCGTGGAAGAAAAGTTTAAATTGCAGCGGGACGGAAGTGCACAACTTGATGTGTTGACCGTTTACACAGGCGCAAATGCAGATAACATCCGAGCTTACTTTAAACAAACCGCAAAAAACAATATTGATAAATCGTATGTAGAGTACTATCAAGCGTTTTATAAACAATTGACTAAGCGATCGGCGCTTACATATAAAGATGATAAAATGAATAATGTTTTCCGCGTGGAAGAACATTATGATATAAAATCCTTGGCAGGACTTGATCCCGCCACAAACAGAACTAATGTCTCTGTGTACGCGACAAATCTGAGTAGGTACCTACCTTCGATTGCAGATGGACGCGTTGTACCAATAGCATTACCGTACCCCTTGTCGCTAGAACACGATATTTACATTATTAATCCGGACGGTATTGCTGTTTCTCCCTTACGAGAAAACAAGTTTACCGATCGTGAAAGTTATTATTATGGGAAAAGTATTTCTTCGATCAACGACACCTTGAAGATTGCATTCCGTCTTGGTTTTCACGACACGCACGTTAAAGCGGAATCTGTATCCGATTATCATTCAGATTTTTCTGACAAGGAGGCGTTCTTTTCGAGCGTGGTTTTTTTAGATGATGATGGTTTGATTACAGGATCCAAGACGGCCAATGAAATAAATATCTGGGCAGTATGTAGCTTTGTTAGTATGCTGGCCCTGTATACTGTATTTGTATGGAAATGGTACCACAGACGACGACCATCTACGCTTGTGCGCGTTTATGAGGAGGGGCGATACGATAGGATTGGGGGGTGGCTGATATTCTTGTTGATTGCTTTATTAATGACTGCGCTCCGAGTTTTCTATCAAGGCATGGTTCAGCTGTTTTTTACCCAACAAATGTGGAATACGCTTGATTATAATTTTGGCGTTCATCCCATGCTGTATGGTCTAGTTTTCATCCTGATGTTTGTTGGAAATACGACTATTTTTTTTCTATCGCTCTATTGCGCCTATTTGTTGGTCAAGCGCCGCGATATTTTTCCGCAAACATTATTCTTCCTATTGATATTTCAACTAACACTCGTGCTTTTCGATGAGTTTTTTTCGCGTAGCATCTTCAAAGAGGAGGTTACTAATTTAGAGGGTTTTTCGGAGCTAATTCGTGGAATTTCCTTTGCGGTAATTTGGTCATTGTATTTGTTCAATTCTACACGGGTCAAGGGAACATTTGTGATACCAAGTAAAACGACACTTATGGAAATAGCAACAACTCCTGCACTTTCTTCGCTTCCTACTATACCGGTTTCCGAAATGCCAAATAACGAGCATACGAGGCCCAGTCATCCTAACCAGGAATAGAGCATGTCTTTGAATAGTTAAGTGTCTAAAAGGATCGGTGCCAATTTACTTATGAAAGAATGCTTAGATCTGGCTTTCTTTCGCTTAGGACAGGGCGATAAGTTTCAGTTAAATATCTGCCGGTGATCGAAGTAGGTTGTGCTCTTTATGTTCGCCAATTAGCGTGAAAAAGATAGAACGAGTTTCGTCTCAATGCGCAAATGTAAGTCGTAACCGTTCCTTCAGTCTGTTTAGGGTCATTCGCGTTATTGACTCAAAAACTTTGCGTTAATATCCAAATCGCCAATTAATTTGTCTTGAACGAGGAAATGTAAGTAATTATATTTCTTAACCTATATATTATTTTTTGTATTATTAGCCTGAAATTTTGATTTTTCAAAAAAAGGTTAATTGCTGATGTATAAGGTTCTTTTAATAGGTAGTACAGGAAAGATAGGCAAATACGTATTAAATGCATTGTTAAGGGATCAAGAATTTGATGTTAGGATACTTTTGAGGAAAAATACCAGTAATCAAATTTCTCCAGCCTCCTCTTTTCAAGGTGATATAAATGAACATGAGAGTTTGTATCCTGGAATTGAGTGGTGCGATGTTGTTGTGAACTGTGCTGGTGTGGTGTCTTATAAACCGCAGGATCGTCTAATATTACATCAAACTAATGTTGATGGGACCAAAAATATATTAGAGGCTTGTACGGCTTTTAAAAAATCGCTATTACATACAAGCTCAGCAGTAGTTTATGGTTCCAGCAATGAGCCAGTTCCGCATACAGAATTGTGTAATTATTCTACGGGTTATCTGTCTAGGTATGCCTTGTCTAAATTAACCGCTGATCAATTAATACTACAGTCTCCAATAACATCAATGATCCTTCGTCCAAGTACACTGATATCATCTTACGGATCGACCTTTGCGAAATTATTAGCATTATACCGAAAGGGTGGCCGAGCTGGGTTGAAGGGTGGAGCAAGTTTTGTCGACCCTAATGATATTTCTAAGGTATATGGCCCCGCGATTTTGTATCTACTAAAAAAAGATATTAAAAAGAACATATTTAACCTAGGAGGCAACAATATTCCGATACGAGAAGTTTTCGAACTATTTCTTAAAAATGAACCGCGAAAGACCTGTTATATTTCTAGTAATGTTCTAAATGGACTGAGTTTCATTAACGATAGGTTTCTTTTTCCTGTTTTTAATAGATCTTTTATAACTCGCGAAAACTATTTAACAGGTAGTCTATTCACCTATTTGAATTCTGATAAAGCAAAACAGGAATTGGGTTATTCTATTACACCTTTTTTGGAGGCCGCCAAAAATATACTTAATTATAATGAAAGCAGATAGTTTACTGAATTATTTTAGAATTAATTATATTGGTTAGGTTCAATTAGGTTGAAAATGGTCATTTAATAATCAAACATGTAAGGTAACAACTTTACAGATACAATGTTAGATGAGAAAAGAAAAATTATTAAACCAAACATGGGGTTGAAATTCTAAATCTAGAAAAACAGTAATTAATTACTATGAAAAGAATCTTATTTTTTACAATTGCAAATTTTATTTTCATACCACTCTTCGGGCAGGAACGGGCGGCGAGTTTTACCGAAGATTTTATTAGAATGAATGATGAAAAGGTAACTGTAGAAGTAAATGAAGTTCAAGAGTTAGTCCATGTCCTAATGGCGATTACCGATATCGGATTGCAAGATTCAAATATGATTAATCACAATAGTGAATATTATGATAGTGTTATTAAACATTTTGGTCCTTTTCGAGAACATCCGGCAGTAAGAATAGCTGATTCCCTACTGAACGGGAGTATACTTTATTATATTTTTTTATCGTCAAATGCAAATGGTTTCACGTTCAATGGAAACAAATTAATAAGAACTAATGTCTATACCTTTCCAGCAAAAGGTGTTGGTACGGTAGAAATTAATGAAGATCCAATCCTTAAATATCAAAATCAGTTGGAAGATTTTGCGATGGCAACTGATTTCAGAGGATTTTATGTTCAAAACAAACCATTCTACGACAAAATCAAACGGGATTACGAAAAATATGGGGAGATTGAGAAACAGAAGGAGTGGTTGGAGAGAAAGTTTGATTATAAAATAAATAGCTATAGGGTTTTGACGTCCCCTCTTATCGGAGGCATACACGCCACGACTACCTTCGAGGACAATAATTTTAAAGAGATGCTCCTATATCTTCCAATGATCCGAAATGATAAAGAACTAACCAATGCATTAAATATCGCGATGAATAGCAGGGTGATATTCACTGAGATCGACCATAACTACGTTGGGCCTGTGAGTGATAAATATAGAAACACTATCGACACAGTATTCAATAATAGAGATTTATGGGTAAACTCAGCAAATAGATCAACCGCGCACTATTTAAATCCAGTTAAGGTTTTTGATGAATACATGACTTGGGGACTTTTTATCTTATACGCATCAGACACCTATGTTAACGCTCAAAAAAACTTACAATATATTGTAGATCATATCAACAACAAAATGAGGGCTAAAGGATTTCCTCAATCTGAAGCGTTCAACAAAGAATTATATAGACTTTATAACGAAAATCCGAAGAATAAGATTGAAACGATTTATAAAGATATCTTAGATTGGAGCTCAACCCACCACTAAAGCAACCTCAAAAAAAGTTGAAACTGATAAAACATATAAAAATATTCGCGCAGCAAACTAACTATATTAAATACTAAGCTTATTCATCCTTCAAGCTGTCCACCAGATTTGATTTGGCTGCTTTGAACGATTGGTAGCTGATAGAGACCAAAATAATCGAAAATACAGTTAAAGCCGCTAGGCCGAAATACCACCATTTTATTTGAATGTGGTAGGCAAAATTATTTAACCACTTTTCGATTAAGAGGAAGGACGCAGGTATAGCAATTATACAAGAAATTATAAATATTCTGAAGAAGGGCCTGTTTAATTGTATGAATATTCGATGAATCGAGGCCCCCAAAACTTTGCGGATACTCACCTCTTTTTGTTTTACCGCGATTTGGTAAACCGACATACTAAATAGCCCTAAAGCAGCAATTAGAACAGATATTAATGTGAAAATAATGAAAGCCAATTGCATCTCCTTTTGTTTAGTGTGAAGGTTAGCGTATTGTAGATCCATGAACTTATAATCTAAAGGTAGATCTTCTGAATATTCGTTTTTTTTCCATTCATTTTCTACAACTTCAATAGCTTGATCAACCCTCCCCGGTGCCGCTTTTACCATTAAGCTCATTTTATATCTCCCCGGTCCACATTCATCTTTATAACTATAAACCGTTGGATTTACTACATTTTCAAATCCATTAGTTTTACTATCCTTAACGACAGCGATAATCTTGAAATTAACATCACAGCCGGAAATGCTAGCCCCTATTGGACTATTTAGCCCTAATGTTTTGGCTGCGGTTTCATTTATTATTGCATAATTAGCTAGCGAATCTTTTAAAATTTGATCTAATGAAAGATTTTCTTCACCAGCAATTCTTCCTATGTTAAGCGTTTTAAAATATCGTGTGTCAATACCAACATGTTCTAAATCGAATTTATGATCGTTTGATGTAAAAGACTTTTTAGGAGGTAATTCTCCATTGCCAGGGACGTTAGTGGGCGAGGAGACCGATTCTATATTGGGGTTATTTTCTAATCGTTGCTTAAAATCTTCAAAATTTCCTGAAATGCTCATGTTATAATATAAACCAATTCCATTGAAAGTTATGATTTGCGCAGGCTCAAACCCCTTGTCAGTCGTTTGGATATATTTAATTTGTTTTTGAACGACAATCATTCCAACAACAAAAATAATCGCAATGACAATTTGAAAGGTTAGTAATGCATTACGGAAATTAAATTTATGACGGGTCTTTGTAAGTCCACCCTTTAATAAGTGCATGGTTTTATAACCAGATAATACTATGGCGGGATATATTCCGGATATTAGTGTTGTCGCAAGGATGGCAATGCTTAATTGTATTAAAGTTTTATTTGATATTAAATTTTGTTTTAAATCATCATTGAACCATTTCTGCAGGATATTCCCGGTAATACTCAGTAAAATAAAACTAATCCCTGCAGCTATCAATGTTAACATTAAAACTTCTGCTAGCAGCTGCATCATGATCCCTAATCTCGAGCTCCCCAGCACCTTCTTCATTGCTAGTTCCTTTAATCGCTGATCTGCCTGCGCCATGATCAAATTTGTAAAGTTGACCGATGCAAGAATCAGAATGGTAATTGAAAGAACAGTAATTATCCAAACAGTTAGATAGGCGGTGTTAGATCCTGCTTTAGGTTGTAAATGCAATTTAGATAAAGGATCCGTATATGTGTTTCCATTTGCATAGATTGAAGATTTAACCCGATCATGCGGAGCTATTTCTTTTCCAAATAAGTCGGTCATTTTACTGTTTAAAGCTTCAATATCTGTTCCCGGTCTAACTTGGATAAATGTTTGGTAAGTGAAGGGGTTTCCTACTGCTCTTTCATCGAAAATTTCTTTTATTAATAATAGGTCATAATTGATCAAAGAAAGCGGTCTTTCTTTGATGATACCATAAATATTCTCCGTCATTCCTGACTTTAGAGAGAGCATAGGTAATGATTTTGGCTCATTAAATGCTAAATCCGCTGGCTTGAAAATTAAATTGGCATCTCTTTCGTTAATAAGACTTGCTTCCTTTTGATCCCGCCACTTGAACAAGGGACCATTTTTACTTTCTACTTGAAAAATCTTCGCGGCAGACGAATCTAGCAAGGCGGTATTTTTCATATACACTGTTGATTCCCCAAAAATGGGGTAGCCCCCATAAGGATAAACCATCAATCTCCCGGCGAGTTCAATTTCAGGGAAGTTCTCTTTAATTAATACCGCCAAAGAGGGGGGCGTCTCTACAGAATATTTTCCATTGGCCTCTAAACCTACTTGATAAATTCTATCATAATTTGGATTCCATTTATCGTAACTTGTTTCACGATTGATATATTGGTGAGACAGAATAAATCCAGTAAAACCTAAGGTTAAACCTAATATATTCATCAAAGAAAAAACTTTGTTTTTCCATAGATTTCTCCAGGCAATTTTCCAATCGTTCTTATTCATACTTGCATGTCTTTTGTCTGAACTTTAGTTAATCAATTTATTGTTACAATCGCCTTGCCATAAGTGTAATTGAATGGTAGTCAGTTTATTTCGATATTATCAATGTTCGAATTCGAACAGTTTTCGTACGTATTCGAACATTGAGTCATTGCTGTCAACACACCCTGGAGGAAGTAATATTATTGGTCACGGTCGTCGCTATACTTGCCTATAGCGTTCCTGCGGCTTGGCGTTCGGGCGGGCAATCGAAGTATTAAAAGCGAATTTATTACTAAAATTCATTAGAAAGACAAAACTCAAAGTTTGCACGTCAGCCCGTCTGACGCAACACCCGTTTTATGCGGTCGTGATTTCTTCTGTATTGTTTGTCCAACAGTCTATATTCAAGTGAATTCCACTTTGCCCAAGTCATAACATTTCCTGAGGATGAAATTCCATTCCGCATTGTTGATCATTGTCATAAAGCATCCAAAACAAAATTTTGTCTCTTGTCATTCCAATCTTTTCAAGTTCACAAAACTTTGGCTCTAAAATGTCAAGGAAATTATTAATAAAATCATAGTAGCGGTCATTTTTAGTTTTCACTTACCATATACATCCAATTGCTATATCGGTCTTTCGAAACCTTGTCATTATCGTTTTCAGTCGGCTGAAGATCTAATAGTTTTGTTACGCAATTATAGATTTCAGAGTTATTGTCAGTGTCAATGAATAATTGATAATATTTTATTCTCTTATAGTTGTTTTAGCATGCCGCATTACGGAAAACGCATTGACGAAGTGGCGGTTAAATGTGCAGAAACGTTCAACTTAGCTGCAAACCCGCCATTTTACCAATGCGATGTTAGCTGCGGTTATTTCAAATAGTCAAATATATTTTCAACTTTGTATTTGGGGCTTCTTCTCAAAAAATCCATAAAAAAAGCTGTGTGTGTTCCTCCCATTAAAATAAATATCCTGTCACTCTTGTTAACAGTTATTTGGTTGAGATTTGAAAACATAACTAAATTTCTATGATAAAATTTAGCAGCTTCATCTGCTCCTTCCGAATTTCCTTTGCTTGAAATATATGTCAATAAATCGGCATTAAAATTAATTAGACTTTCCAAATATTGAGGATGATTGTTTAACTTGAATAAATCATAAAAAGGAATTCCTTCTACCGGATATTTTGCCTTATTCTCTTTGACTAGCTCCCAATATTTATTTAACGTAGTTTTATCTAGGTTATCTTTCACACTAATATTATAGTTATACCCCTCTTTAAAATCTATTCCATAAATTTTTTTTGCTCCGCTCAATCTTCCAACTTCATAAGCCAATAACTCTCTTTCATCAGGCTTTTTAAATTTTTTGTGTGGATTATTGATATAATCTAAATAGTCTGCTTGTCTTATACTATCATTTTTAGGTAATGCTTCTATAAGAATTATAGTAGGTTTAAATTCTGCTAAAAGTTTTGCTACTTTTTTAACTTCTATTTGGTTTTTCTTGTCATTTTCATCGAATTTTATCGAGTTGGCATCCGAAGTTTCTCCCATATGAAACGTTGCGACATTTAAAACCGGAACTGCATCGTTAAATTTGGTTTGAAAAATATTTTTTTTATCAAAAGTGGTTTCTTGTCCATAAAGATTTATTGTCACAAATACCAGAAATGTTAAAAGTGTTTTCGTTTTCATATCGGTTTGTTTTTATAATCACAGCTAACATTGATTTTTACGAAACTAATATACTAAAAGTTTCGTTCGTCCATTACTATAGACGTATTTCGTTAAAGCGAAGCATCTTATTTCGCGATCAATAATTATATTGAATAGTCAAAAGCTATCTTTTAAGTAAGTTAAGTTGTCGTTTATCAAGTTTTTAACTTGAGGAGTAAAGAATAAAAAATTCTGTCAAAAATCATGTATTAATTGAAAATTCGCAGATTTTGTACATGATCCGGGTAAAATTCCGCTTGATCCGATAAAAACAGATTTCGGAACCTCATCACCTTTGAACCAAATAATCAAGATATGCAAAAGCGAATTTTAGATGAATTAGGTGGGAGTTTTGGTGGGATTTTTACTTTTTGTTAAAACAAGAAAAACCCACTGATCTTCAGCGGGTTTTAATACGTCTTGGCGGAGAGGGCGGGATTCGAACCCGCGGTACCGTTTCCAGTACGACAGTTTAGCAAACTGTTCCTTTCGGCCACTCAGGCACCTCTCCGTTTTTCAACAGTGCAAACATAAATCAAAAATTCCAATCTACAAAGCCTCAAAACGGATTTTTTGATTATTTTCAATAACCTTCTGAGTCTCAAAATGATTTTTTGTCTAAGGGTTTTCTGCGGATCGTTTCTTGTTGACATCGTAGTCAATCCGGACATGATAAATGCTCTTTAACATCGATTTGAAGATTTCAGAAACCTCTGTAATGTCTCGCATTGTTATGTTTGCGTTTATGAACTGACGTTGTGTTATTTTATAGTCAATAATTTTGTCCACTAATGTATTAATTGATTCTTCGGTCGGATCTTTTAATGATCTGGAGGCTGCTTCTACAGAGTCGGCAATCATAAGGATAGCTGTTTCTTTCGAGAAAGGTACCGGACCCGGATATCTAAAGATACTTTCGTCTACTAACTTTTCTGGATTATTCTTTATAGCGAGATTATAGAAATAATCAACTTTTGTTGTTCCATGGTGGGTCCGAATAAAATCAATTACAACTTCAGGTAGAAGGTTCTTTTTCGCCATATCAAGCCCTTTGTGGACATGTGAAATAATGATTTGAGCGGATTGTTCCGGTGTTAATTCTGCGTGAGGATTAGTTCCAACTTTTTGATTTTCGATGAAGAAAAGGGGATTCAACATTTTACCTATATCGTGATACAGAGCTCCCGCACGAACGAGTAAAGGGTTGCCACCAACTTTATAAACTGCCGCTTCAGCTAAATTTGCAACTTGTAGAGAATGCTGAAAAGTTCCCGGCGCTTTCAATGATAACTCTCGTAGTAGGCGAGAGTTACTATTGGTAAGCTCCATTAAGGTTAAATCAGACACAATACCGAATAAGCGCTCGAAGGCATAAATTAGAGGATAAGCGAGCAGCGTCAATCCAACGCTTACAATAAACGGAATAATGTCTGACCAGTAAATACTTTGAAGCGAACCGTTCCGTGTGAGAACCAATCCAATATAAGAAACTGTATAGGTGACCAAGATGAGGAGTGAGGAAATAAGAAATTGTTCTCGCTTTACGAGGGTTTTTATACTATAAATAGCAACCATACCGGCAATAAATTGTAAAAATACAAAGTCGTAACTATTCGGTACAAATAATGCCGCAATAAGCACCATTAATAAATGGATATTTAATGCAACTCTCGTATCAAATAGTACGCGGAAGATAATTGGTACACTACAGTAAGGGATATAATAGAGGCTTGGGATTTTAACGTTCAAAGCCCAAGATAACACGCCTAACATCGCCACAATGACGATTAATATAATGAATATTAGTCTATTGTTTTGATAAATGGAGGCTCTAAAGTAAAACAAAAATACCATTAACAAAGCCATGCAGGTCGAAATCATCACAAATTGGCCCAATGCGACATAACTTTGGTTTCCACTAATCCGTGCCTCATCTTCGAAAACCTTCCGTAGGGATTCGATTTTTTGATAGGTTTCATTATTAATGATTTTATCTTTTTCGGCAATCAGCTCCCCCTTTTGTACAACCCCTCTAGTTGTTGAAATATTTGTTAAGGCACTCTGTTCTACCTTATTTGTTAAGTTCTCGTTAAATATGTAGTTGAGCGTTATGTATGTTTTTAGTACTTCTGCTAGCCATGCTTTTCGGCCTATCTTATTGTTTTTGGCGAGTGTTTTATTAATGTATTGATTCGCAGATTCAATTGTGAAGATATCAGCAGTGTTTTTTTGCTGCGCGATGTTTTCGTGCAGAAGGGTAAAATTGTACTGGCTTTTTGTTTGGTCAACCTTTTCTGGATTTTCACCTTTGTTTTGATATCGATTGTTTAACGAAATAATACCGCGATCATAGACGTAATTTAATAATGCATTGCCGACTGCTTGGTAGTTTTCTAAGTTTTGACCTGCTACCGAATCCATGTTGCTTATTTGCCATTTTTCGGCTATATCAGTGTTGAATTGATCAATTTGTTCTTTGCTGGCGCTAAGGTTTAAATTATATATGGGCTGAACTGTTTTCAGGATCTGTTCACGATCTTTATTAAGTTCTTCCTGTGTCTTAAGAATTGCGAAATTATATGGTGATATGAGGTTGTCGTGATTCCAGGCTTTACCTTTTTGGAATTCATATCTAAAACGGGGTTGTTTCGGCAAGAAGATACAGATGAGTACAATAGCCAAAATAATCATCGCAAATTTGATAATAAGAGAGTTGTTTTGGTTCTTTTCGCGTAGATAGTTTATTTTAAGTTTCGCCACGTTTGTATTCTTTTGATCTGTTTCACAATATTTAAAACAAATGTACTATTAATTGATGAATGCATTAGGTTATTTAAATTACGAAAAACCCAGTAATTAGTAGCAGACTTGTGTATCTTTGCAAAAAATTAAACATTCTTTAAGATGAAACACTTAATCGCTCCTTCCGTATTGGCTGCAGATTTTGCTAAACTTTATGATGATATTCAAATGGTCAATAATAGTCAGGCGGATTGGTTCCATATCGATATCATGGACGGTGTCTTCGTGCCAAACATTTCATTTGGTTTTCCTGTAATGCAGGCTATTGAGAAACATGCGCAAAAACCCCTTGATGTTCATTTGATGATTGTCGACCCTGATCGTTATTTGAAGGTATGTAGGGATTCGGGGGCTGCAGTTATAACGGTGCATTATGAGGCATGTACACATCTTCATAGGACTTTAGCAGCGATCAAAGAATTAGGCTGTAAGGCTGGTGTTGCGTTAAACCCGCATACGCCCATTAGTCTACTTCAAGATGTGATTCAAGATATCGATTTGGTATGTTTGATGTCCGTGAATCCCGGTTTTGGGGGACAAAAATTTATTGAACGCACATATACGAAAATCAAGGAACTTCGAGCTTTATCTGCGGGCGTTAATGACACTCTTTTAATTGAGATAGATGGCGGGGTAGGTGACAAGAACGCCGGATTGTTGTTAGAGGCAGGGGCAGACGTTTTAGTGGCGGGGAGTAGTGTCTTCTCTGCAGAAAATCCGACAGAAGCGATACAAAGACTTAAAAATGTGACGCTTGGTGCGCAACAAATTTAGAATGGATAATCGGAAGGGCGTTTTGCCCTTTTGTTTTTTGATGCGTAAGTATGGATTATTGTTAGAGTAGTGGTAACCTATTCCGTTAAATCATAAATGAATATTACTCTTGTTTGGATTTATTCCAAATTAGGGTTCCGCTTGGTTTAAAACTATTTTTAACCTATTCTTTTTCGTATTTTTGTGTGAATTGAAAAATCGGGTAACCGATTTAGTTTTAATTGAGTACATCAAATAATAATTATAATAAATGGCTTTTGATATTGAAATGATCAAAAAGGTTTACAGCCAATACAACGAGCGCGTTTCAGCCGCCCGTAAAGTGGTGAATAAACCTCTGACCCTATCTGAGAAAATTTTATATACTCACTTGTGGGATGGAAATGCAACTGAAGCATACGAACGTGGTAATTCTTACGTTGATTTCGCTCCAGATCGTGTTGCAATGCAAGACGCAACAGCACAGATGGCATTGTTACAGTTTATGCAAGCGGGACGTCCGAAAGTGGCGGTACCTTCAACAGTGCACTGTGACCACTTAATTCAAGCAAAAGAAGGAGCTGAGAAAGATTTAACACGAGCAAAGAATGAAAGTTCTGAGGTGTTTAATTTCCTGTCGTCAGTTTCAAATAAATATGGTATCGGTTTCTGGAAGCCAGGTGCAGGTATTATTCACCAAGTAGTGTTGGAAAATTACGCCTTTCCAGGTGGTATGATGATAGGTACAGACTCCCATACGGTGAATGCGGGAGGATTAGGTATGGTGGCTATTGGGGTCGGTGGTGCGGATGCATGTGACGTGATGGCAGGATTACCATGGGAGTTGAAATTCCCCAAATTAATCGGTGTTAAGTTGACGGGTAAATTAAGTGGATGGGCTTCCGCGAAAGACGTAATTCTGAAAGTTGCTGGTATCTTGACTGTAAAAGGCGGTACCGGTGCTATTGTAGAATATTTCGGAGAAGGTGCAGAATCTTTATCATGTACTGGTAAAGGAACTATCTGTAATATGGGAGCAGAGATCGGAGCTACAACTTCAACTTTCGGCTATGATGCGTCCATGGAGCGTTACTTACGTGCGACAGATCGTGTTGAAGTTGCAGAGGCAGCAAACGCTATAAAAGAACATTTAACAGCCGATCCAGAGGTTTATGCCAATCCTGAGCAATATTTTGATCAATTGATTGAAATTAATCTTTCTGATTTAGAGCCTTCGTTGAACGGACCATTTACACCGGATTTATATACTCCAGTTTCTCGCATGGCAGAAGAAGCTGAAAAGAATGGTTGGCCTTTGACGGTGGAATGGGGACTAATCGGTTCTTGTACAAACTCTTCTTACGAGGATTTGACTCGTGCAGCGTCGATAGCTAAACAAGCCATCGATAAAGGATTGGTTACAAAAGCAGAGTTTGGTATTAATCCAGGGTCGGAGCAGGTGCGTTATACAGCTGATCGTGACGGTTTACTTAAAACGTTCGAAGATCTGAATGCGACGATTTTCACCAATGCATGTGGACCATGTATTGGGATGTGGGATCGCGCAGGAGCCGACAAACAAGAGAAAAATACCATTGTTCACTCGTTTAACCGTAATTTCGCTAAACGTGCCGATGGTAATCCTAATACTTATGCATTTGTAACATCTCCAGAAATGGTTGCTGCAATTGCAATTTCTGGTAACCTAGGTTTTAACCCTGTTACAGATACCTTGACTAACAAAAACGGCGAGCAAGTGAAATTAGATCCACCGACGGGCGACGAACTTCCTACGAAGGGTTTTGCTGTTGAGGATGCTGGTTATCAAGCTCCTGCAGCTGATGGTTCCGGTGTTGAAGTGAGTGTTGCTCCTACATCTGACCGTCTTCAGTTGTTAGAGCCGTTTGCAGCGTGGGAAGGTACTGATTTGAAAGGATTGAAGTTATTAATCAAGGCAAAAGGGAAATGTACAACGGATCATATCTCAATGGCCGGTCCATGGTTAAAATATCGTGGTCACTTAGATAATATTTCGAACAATATGCTAATCGGAGCTGTCAATTACTTTAATGACAAAACTGATTTAGTGAAAAACCAATTAAATGGAGAGTACGGTGCTGTGCCTGCGACGCAACGCGATTATAAGGCTGCAGGTATCGGATCTATCGTTGTTGGAGATGAGAACTATGGTGAAGGTTCTTCACGTGAACATGCTGCTATGGAACCACGTCATTTAGGTGTCCGCGCAGTACTTGTGAAATCATTTGCTCGTATTCATGAAACTAACCTGAAAAAGCAAGGAATGTTAGGATTGACTTTTGCTAATAAGGATGACTATGATAAAATTCAAGAAAACGATACGATTGATATTGTAGGGTTAACTGAATTTACTCCTGGCAAACCTTTGACTATCGTATTGAATCACGTAGACGGTTCTAAGGATGAAATTTTAGCAAATCATACTTATAATGCACAGCAAATTGAATGGTTTAAGGCTGGTGGAGCATTGAATATTATTCGTGCGAACCAAGCGAAATAAATTGTAATATTGTTTAATAAAGAAAACCTCTCAAATTGATTTTTGAGAGGTTTTTATGTTGCGATCTATTATGAAAGGTACCTGTAATCTACACAGGGGCCAAACTAAAACTCGGATACTACAGTTAGTTCAGCCATGGCTACGCGAATAGATTGTTGCGTAGATGTGCTGACTGGCACTAGTGGTAAGCGCACCTGATCCGATTGAATAACTCCTAACTCCTTTAATATGAATTTTACGCCACAAGGGTTTCCTTCGACAAAACACAGATCGATTAACTTAAGTAACGATTCATGTATTGGTCGGGCTTGTTGGTATTCTCCCTTAGCACAATGAGATGCTAATGTTTGTATCTTTTTCGGATACGCGTTACCGACCACAGAAATAATTCCTGAGGCACCCAGTGCCATCATCGGTAGGGTAATCGGATCATCCCCCGATATTAGAAGAAATTCTTTCGGTTTGTCTCGAAGAATTTCGCTAAACTGACTAAAGCTGCCCGAAGCCTCTTTAGTGGCGACTATATTTGAATATTCTTTTGCCAGACGAACGGTTGTCGCAGCACTAACGCTACTGCCGGTACGCCCCGGAACGTTATACAAAATTACAGGTAGGTTAGAAGCTGTTGCAATAGCTTTGTAGTGTTGATATATTCCTTCTTGAGAAGGTTTGCTGTAATATGGCGATACAGAAAGCACTGCGCAGAAGCCTTCAGTATTGAACGCTTTTAGTTGTTCGACTACCTCGAGTGTATTGTTGCCGCCGATGCCAGCAACTAGAGGTACTCTATGGTTGATCTGCTTCGCGGTGAATTCGAATACCTGTTTTCGTTCTTGTGCACTTAATGTGGCTGTCTCACCGGTGGTACCTAGTGAGACTAGGTAGTCCATTCCCTGTTCGATTTGGTACTCGATTAGGCCGGCTAATGAATTGAAATCAATCGTTCCGTCTACATTAAAAGGTGTAACTAATGCCACACCTGCTCCTTGAAGCTCGTTCATTTTTAGTATATTATTTAATTGTCTTGATTAATCATATTTATTATTTCGTCCTCCGAAATAATAGGAATTTTAAGCTTTTCAGCTTTCGCTAATTTCGATGGGCCCATCTTATCGCCAGCTACTAAATAACTTAACTTAGCAGATATGGAGGAAACCATTTTTCCGCCGTGAGATTCGATAAGTTGGGTAAGCTCTTCTCTAGAGTAATTAGTGAAGACTCCCGAGATTAAAAATGTTTTGTTAGAAAGGCTGTCTCCAGCGAGAATACGCTCCTTTTCAATTATAGAAAACTGTAAGCCAGCAGCTTTTAATTTATCTAGCTCTAGCTGATGGTTCGGGTTGTGGAGATAATCGTAAACACTCATCGCGATCCGCCCGCCTATATCTTGGACCGCTGCAATTTCCTCTATAGTGGCGTCGCTCATCGATTGTATATTTTTGAAGTGCGCAGCCAGCTTTTTAGCTATCGTGTCTCCCACGTGGCGGATTCCTAAGGCGAAGAGTACCTTTTCAAAAGGTTTATTCTTCGATTCTTCGATGCCCGTTAGCATATTTTCGATCGATTTTTCACCAAACCGTTCAATTGTCTTCAAATGCTCGCGTTTATCCGGCAGGGTGTAGATATCCGAAATTTTATTGAGAAGCCCATGGCTGAAGAAAGTTTCCATTGTTTCGTTCCCTAGGCCCTGAATATCCATCATTTTTCGTCCGATGAAGTGTTGTAGCTTGCCAACGATTTGTGGGCGACATCCATCCTCATTTAAACAATAATGTACTGCTTCTCCTTCTTGTCGCACTAGAGGAGACCCACATTCAGGACAAGATGTCGGATAGATTATAGGTAGCGTGCCTTTCGCACGTTTCTCGTTATTGACGCCGATAATCTTAGGGATAATCTCACCACCTTTCTCTACAAAGACGGTATCACCCTCGTGCAGATCTAATCGCGCGATTTCGTTTGCATTATGGAGTGAAGCTCGTTTTACCGTTGTGCCGGCCAGAAGTACAGGCTGTAGATTCGCCACTGGTGTGACAGCCCCTGTTCGGCCTACTTGATAGATGATGCTCTTTAAGATTGTTTCAACACGCTCCGCTTTAAATTTATAAGAAATTGCCCATCGAGGCGATTTTGCTGTAAATCCTAGTTCCTCCTGCTGCGCATAATCGTTTACTTTAATAACGATTCCGTCGATATCGTAGGATAATTGATGACGTTGTTGATCCCAGTAATTTATGAAGGTTAAAACGCCGTCTATGCTATCACATAAATTGGTGTGTTCACAAATTTGAAAACCCCAGTTTTGCACAGCGTGTATACTTTCCCAGTGGCTGGAAAATTTTCTATTCCTATCGTCGCAGTATAAAAAATACAAGAAACAATCTAATGGCCGTTTAGCCACTTCTTTAGGGTCCTGAAGTTTTATTGTTCCAGAAGCGAAGTTTCTAGGGTTTGCATAGATTGGTAGGCCAGCTTCTTCACGACTTTTATTTAAACGTTCGAACGCTCTGTGGTGCATAAATATCTCACCTCGAATTTCAAAAAGCGGAGGGTAGCTATTGTTGCCGAGATTATGGGGGATGCTACGAATCGTCTTTACATTATTGGTTACCTCATCACCCTGAGTTCCATCCCCGCGTGTTACGGCACGTATCAGTTTGCCATTTTCGTAAGTAATAGAAATTGAAAGGCCGTCGAATTTTAGCTCACAAACATATTGTACCTGATCACCTACAATCTTACGCACTCGTTCATCAAAATCTCGTAACTCCTGTTCATTGTACGTATTACCAAGGGAAAGCATTGGCCAACGATGTTGGACCGTATTAAATTTATGCGTGATGTCCCCACCTACTTTTTGACTAGGGGAGTTCGGATCTTTGAATTGCGGATATTGCGCTTCTAATGCCTCAAGCTCTTTGAGTTTGATATCAAAATCATAATCGGAAATTTCCGAGTTCGCGAGCACATAATACTGATAATTATATTCGTTGAGCTCTTTTGTAAGTAGGGCGATTTTTTCCTGAACATCTGCAAGCATAGTCAGCAAAATTAAGAAATAAATGCCTTAAATAAATTAAAAACAGCCTTTTTTGAAAAACACGCAAACTACAGTAACTTTTGAATTTCGGCATCTACGAGATTCTTCGATAAACGAATTGCTATTTAAAATTTTCAACTTTCAAACCGGTAAATTTCCGGATTTTATTCACGTAAAAATCCCAAATAACGCAGCGTTTGAAAAGCCCGGTTAGATTGGATTTTCCGGGATAGCTTCTTCGTTTTGCTGCGTTTTTGAAAATATGCAAGAAGAAAAACTGATGAGCACGCGATATAGCCCATGCATCTCTAGGCTTCCCATCGGCCAGAAATTTAAAAACCGCAATCAAATCAAGCCACATGCGAACGAAGATTACCCAAAATCCAAGAATAAAGCTCGTGTTTTTTTGTAGCATAACAAGGTTATTCCGGAAATTCAGATATGTTTTTTTAGGATTACTCGTATTGAGTGTGCCTCCACCAACATGGTAAACTGTTGATTGTGCAACGTAGCCTATTCTGTGCCCCATTCGTTTTAAGCGCCAACAAAGATCAATTTCTTCCATATGCGCGAAGAAGTCGGCATCGAAACCGCCCGCTGCTTTCCATGCATCGCTACGGATGAATAATGCAGCTCCTGTTGCCCAGAAAACTTCACAATTGTCTTCGTATTGCCCATTGTCTTTTTCAACGACATGGAATAGGCGGCCTCTGCAAAAAGGATATCCGTAGATATCGATAAACCCTCCGGCACCACCAGCATGTTCGAAGAAACCTTTTTGGTGAAAAGCAATAATCTTTGGTTGGGCAGCGACCATACCGGGTTCGGACTCAAGGTACTCAATCACAGGTTCAATCCAATTGGGCGTCACTTCGACGTCGGAATTCAGTAGCACGTAATAATCGGCATCAACATGTTTTAATACTTCGTTATAGCCCCCAGCAAATCCGAGATTGTCAGGGTTACTGATGATTTTTATAGACGGATAATTTTCTTCTACAAACGATACGGAGTCATCTGTGGAAGCATTGTCCCCAATGATAAATTCAATATTTGGATATGTGCTGTTGTACACTGACGGGAGGAATTTTTCTAGAAAAAATCGCCCGTTCCAGTTTAAGATTACCACAGCTACTTTAGGTGTGTTTCTCATGATCTGCGTTTTCGTTTCCATCGTCTATGTGACCATAACCAATATTCAGGTTGTTTTATTATCAATGCTTCTGTAAAACGGTTGTGAATATCAGTGATTTCATGTTCGGCGTAATTGTCTGGATTTTCAATAAGAGTAGTAAATTCACAGTAGTAATAACCCCGTCGTTTCTTCCGGCCTATATGGCAATAGACAATTGGATTTTTTGTCAACCGGGCAATACGTTCTGTTCCTGTATAAACAAGCGTCTCCTGATTTAGGAATTTCATGAAATAATCGGAATCCTGATAGGTCGGCGTTTGATCTGCTACAAACATACTAATATGAGGGGTGTGTTTTAAGCGGACAATATGTCTTAAAATTTGTTTCATTGGAACCATGGTCGCTCCAAAACGTCCGCGTAAATCATTGTACACTTCGTTAAAGTATCCACTATTTAAGGGCTTGTAAATGACAAGCCGAGGATTGTTCGTCATCGTTGATAACCGGTATATTCCCAATTCCCAATTTCCGTAGTGTGCGGTCACACCAATAACACCCTTACCGCTATCGAAGTGGCGTTCTACTTCCTTTGGATTTAGGAGTTCAATTCGTTTTTCGACCTGCTTTTTCGACATAGTTGCCATTTTTAGGGTTTCAACGATAAGGTCAGGCAGGAATCTGTAGAATTTTTTGGCTAATACGAGCCGTTGCTCTTCCGTTTGATTCGGAAAAGCGTTCTCCAGGTTTGTTAATACAACATGTTTTCTATATTTGATAATATAGAAAAGTATATAATAAAGAAAATCTGATAAGCAATACAAAAACCAAAACGGTAAAAGCGAAGTGATATAGAGTATTGCTGATATGGCTCTTTTTCTCATGAACAGGGTCAAATTCCTTGGATTCGCTGCAAATATCCCTAAATAAGTTTACTTTTGCCTAAAATAGTTAAAATCGATGGAATCACAATTGCTTTTACCCGCTTTTTATTTGCCCCCAGTGTCTTATTTTCATGCGATTAAGGAGACAGGAGTGACGTTAATGTTGGACCGTTTCGAACACTACGCTAAACAAACGTATAGGACAAGGGCAAAAATAGGCACGGCAAATGGTATCTTAGAACTGTTCGTACCAATAGAACATGGGCGTAAAGAACACGTTGCGATGAAAGACGTTCGAATCAGCTACGAATTTGACTGGCAGCGTTTACATTGGATGAGTCTGCAAACGGCTTATCGTAGTTCGTCTTTTTTTGAATTTTATGAAGATGATTTTGCTGTTTTTTATAATCAAAAACATTCGTTCCTATTTGATTTTAATATACAACAGCTTGAGCTTATATTAAAGTGTTTAAAGTTTAATCGGACGCTAAATTTTACTGAATCTTACCATGAAGTAGCGGGTGACATCGATTTACGCCATGCAATACATCCGAAAAAACAAAGTATTTGGACGGATCATACACCTTATTATCAGGTTTTTGAAGATAAGACGGGGTTTATAGCCGACCTTAGTATCGTCGATTTACTTTTTAATCAGGGCCCGCAAAGTAAAAGCTATCTGTAATAGCTGTTGTATATAGCCATTTTTGTTAGGTATATGACCGATAAGACCGAGAGGCTATTTTACAGTATTTCAAATAATAGATACTAATGTACGCAAGTTTGGATGCAAGGTTATTACGACTTAGATGGATATGCTGAACACGAGCGCAGCTGAAAGAGCTAAAACAGAATTTGGATTAAGCCAAATGCGTAAAATATAAAAGTCCAGCTCGTCGGCTTTATGCGAGAGGGCAGTCTTTCAAACTAAAGTTTCTGCTTGGAAATGAGGGGCGAAATAAATTTTTAACGATTTATACGCCGTTGTTAAACTTTATGTCCTCTTTGTTGTTTTAAATTAAACAATGATCGATTGATGAAAAGAATTTTCGTTATACTAATAATAATTAGTTTATTCCAAGGCAGCATATGGGCCCAAAGTTCTGCCGATACACTCCATTATAACAAAATTTATTATCTAGGTGGAACTGGATTGTCTTTTCCGATAGGAAAGACGGCCAAGACGCTCAGTACCAGTTTTTTTTCGGGAAGTGCTGGGTTGGATATTGCGCTTAAAAACCGAAATTATTTTTTGATGCCTACATTGTATATGTTGAGTTTTGGTTATGATCAGCAGATAAAGGACCCCATGTTCAATTCGATGGTAGATAATGGAAAAGCTAGTTTTTATTTACTTAGCCTTGCAGCCGGAAAGCGTAAACAATTTAAGCGTTTAAATACCTATTCCTATTTAGGGCCTGCCTTTGGGCTGCAGTTTGAACCACGCGCCGAGATTGATGGTGAATTGGTACGTATGAAAAACAAAAGTTCTTGGACAGCAGGGGGGAAAATAGGTTTAGGTGCTGATTATAAGTTTCCAGGGTTTTTTATTGGAGGCGAATTAGGTTATCTTTATAGTTTCCGAAAAATAGAAGGAAATCCGGTCCAATTTTTAACAATCATGATAGGGCTAAAATCGGATATTACTCGTCTGAGCGAGAAAGTTACCGAGGTGATTGGAGTGGATACATATAAAGACTAAACTATGTATGGATTTAATAAAATAAAGCGTGTCGGGCAGATTCTCCAGATTCTTTCCAAACATGGGTTTGAAGAAGCTATCTCAAGATCGAATATAGATCGAATAATTCCCGACAGTTTTTTACTTTGGAATAGCCATACCAAGCGTATTTTCCAAGAGGATTTTAATGTGCGCGTACGCTTGGCAATCGAAGAACTGGGGCCTGCATTCGTAAAATTTGGGCAAATGCTCAGCAACAGAGCTGATGTTATACCGGAAGATTTGCGCCGAGAACTCGTAAAGTTGCAAGATGACGTGCCGGCCGAACCTATCGATATTGAACAAAGAATTGTAGAGTCCCTAGGAATAGACTCCATTGCGGATCATTTTCTGTCAATAGACCAACAGCCCTTAGCCGCGGCATCAATCGGGCAGGTACACCGGGCTGTACTTTCTGACGGTACCCAAGTTATTCTCAAAGTTAAGCGTAAAGGAATTGATGATATCGTTCGAACAGATTTATCCTTTTTGCAGGATCTCGTTAAACTATTACGAAGTAAATATGAAGCTATTCAAAAGATAAACCTTTATGAAATCGTTCAGTCTTTTACTAACTCCTTGCAGGGTGAGCTGTCATTTACAAATGAATTGAATAACGTAGAGCGTTTTCGACGGAATTTTAGAGGAAATCAGCAGGTATACATTCCTAAAATTTATCGTTCGTACTCAAATGATGAAATTCTTTGTATGGAGTTCATTGAAGGGGTAAAGATCAACGATATTCAGGGGCTTACCGGATTTAATCTAACGGCGAAATCTGTGTTGCAGAATTGCCTTGACCTTTACTTGGAACAAGTATTACAACACGGATATTTTCATGCGGATCCGCACCCAGGAAATGTATTTGTGAACGGTAAGGGACAGATTGTATTTATCGATTTTGGGTCGATGGGTTCGATGATTCCTCAAGATAGAGATTTAATTGAGGGAATGGTTATGAATTTCCTGATGAACGATGCAAAGGGGCTTATTCGCAACATTAAAAAGCTTGCAGTCGTACACTATATCGAGGATGAACGGCAGCTTGAACGTGATGCCTACGAGATCTTTCAAATGATTGAGGAAAATACACTCGAGGATATTGAAATTGCCGTGATGTTACAAAAGCTGAATAAAGTGCTTCAAAATAACAGCATCTTAATGCCAGATTTTGTATATATCCTTCTACGAGGGGTATCTATTCTCGAGGGAACAGGAAGACAACTTGACGCTGGCTTAAATATTCCAGAAAGCATCTCTCCGTTTGCTGAAAAGATTGCTGCTGAGAAGATGACTGCAACATATTTGAAGAAACAGCTTTTGAAAAAAGGGAAGCTATTAAAAGAGGTGCTTACCGATGTTCCCGAGGATCTTATTATGCTGCTTGAAAAGGCCAAATCGGATCGGTTGACCTTAAATCATAAGATTCAGGATTTTGATATGTTGCAATTGGTTTTTCACCGGATTGGTAACAAATTCCTCCTTTCTATTCTTGCGATGACCTTTGGGGTAGGGGCTAGTATCCTTGCTCACCGACGAGTCGGATATTTATTATGGGGAATGCCTATACTTTCTTGGCTGGGCTTTACTGTTAGCTTTCTGCTGTCCGGAATTCTGATCGCCTATTTGATCCGTAGTAAATAGTGTTATCAATTGATGGCAGAGTTGGTGGTCTCAGCTTGTGTCGATTTTTAATATTTTTTGGTACCTTCATACCCAAATTATCAACTATGAGAGCAATCATTTTAACTTTTTTACTTGTAGGTAGTTATTTGTTAGGTTTTTCACAATCGAGAAGTTATAAAACTGCGACTAATATCTCCTACGTCGAAAAACCAGAATCCGATTATCAGAGTACACGTTGTCGATTGGATATTCACTATCCGACCTCGGGAGAAAAAAAACCGATCGTCATATGGTATCATGGTGGGGGGCTTACAGGGGGAGATCGCGAGGTTCCAGAGTTTTTGCGTGAAAAAGGGTATGTAATTGTTGGAGTGGGTTATCGTTTCGCTGATCAAGTCAAAGTCGAAGAGATTATACAGGATGCAGCAAAAGCTGTGGCCTATATGGCTCGTAATGGGCAGAAATATCACGGAGATACTTCAAATATTTTCTTATCAGGTCATTCTGCCGGAGGTTATTTAACTCTGATGCTTGGTCTTAATAAAGCGTATCTTGAGCGTGAGGGTTATGACGCAGATAAGCTTGCAGGAGTAATATCTTTCAGTGGACACGGAATTAGTCATTTTGCCGCCCGTCAGGAAAAAAACATCCCAGAAAAGCAGCCGCTTATCGATGAATATGCTCCTCTTTTTTGGGCTCGTAAAAGTCCAGTCCCCTTTATCTTATTGACGGGAGACAGGGAATTGGAGATGCTTGGCCGTTACGAGGAAAATGCATACCTAAAACGTATGTTGCTTATTAATGGACATACGGACGTGAAACTAATGGAATTTCAAGGTTATGGACATGGAATGACGCATCCCGGATTTCCTATACTTTTACAGGAAATGGAACGAATTTTGAAGTCCAAAACTGACAATTAAATATTTCTGCAGTTATTGAGATGACAGATTCTCTGGAAAACGTTCTTGTTTAAAATAATATATTTTGTCACGGTCGGATATCGGGCGAAGGACTCGACAGGGGTTCCCCGCCGCTACGACATTATCAGGGATATCTTTGGTGACAACTGACCCCGACCCGATGACCGTATTTTTGCCAATTTTTACTCCTGGATTTACCACGGTATTTCCGCCGATCCACACGTTATCTCCGATAGATATCGGTTTGGCGTATTCCCAGGATGCCATTCGGAGCTCGGCATCAACCGGATGGCCCGGCGTGAATAATGAAACGTTTGGACCAAACATAACATTATCCCCAATAGTCACTGGTGCACTGTCAAGAATGGTGAGATTAAAGTTAGCGTAAAAGTTGTCTCCTACGGAGATGTTAAAGCCATAGTCAACACGCAGCGGTGGTTCGACGTATAACCGGCTAGTAGTTTTTGCAAAGAGCGATTTCAATATCTGTGCCCGTTGTTTGATCTTCGACGGTTCTAGATTGTTGAATAAATTCATCTGTTCGCGAGCACGTTGGCGGTCTTGGGCCAGCTCCTTTCCTGAAGGTTGGTGTAGTTCACCAGAAATCATTTTTTGTTTTGCTGTTTTCTCGTTTTCCATATCTCGCCGGAAAATAACGAAAAATTACTGACTACTGAAAGATTTTGGTCTGATGGATCGCGATTAAACAATTTTAGAATTAGTACTTTTGAAGGATTAACGAAAATATAAGATGAGTTTAGTCCTACAAAAACTAGAGCCTAGCGCACTTTGGCAACATTTCGAGGCTTTAAATGCTGTGCCTAGAGCTTCCAAAAAGGAAGAGGAAGTTATTCAGTTTATACTGGATTTCGCAAAAGAAATAAATCTATCTGCTCAAAAAGATGCAGTTGGTAACGTAATTATACGAAAACCCGCAAGTCTCGGGATGGAGGATCGTAAAACTGTGGTCTTGCAATCTCACTTAGATATGGTCCATCAAAAGAACAACGACACTGATTTCGATTTTGCGCGCCAAGGAATCCAGATGTTGGTGGATGGTGACTGGGTAAAAGCTCAGGGGACTACTCTTGGAGCCGATAATGGTATAGGTGTTGCGGCAATTATGGCCCTTTTATCGTCCAACGATATACCGCACCCGGCTATAGAGGCTCTATTGACAATCGATGAGGAAACAGGAATGACCGGTGCCAAGGGCCTTCAAGGAGGCGTGTTGACTGGGGATATATTGCTAAATTTAGACACCGAAGAAGATACCGAAATCGATATAGGATGTGCCGGGGGGATAGATGTTACTGCGACGCTTGACTACACTTTAGAATTACTCTCGGGGGGCGTGACAACGTTTGAAATTGCAGTGAGGGGACTGCATGGTGGACACTCGGGTATTGAAATTCACAAAGGGCTGGCTAACGCAAATAAAGTGTTAAACAGGATTTTGTATTATCTATCAGGATCCGGTTTGGATGTACGTATCATTGAAATTCAGGGTGGAGGGTTGCGCAACGCAATTCCTCGTGAAAGTTCGGCCCTGATTGCAACGCGGGGTACGAACCTAGAGCTGTTGTCATCTACTCTTAAGGATAAGATCGAAGCTGTCAAAAAGGAATACGCTAACGTCGACGCAGGTTTAGAAATTACGGTGAGTAAGATCGCCGACGAAGCTGAAGTCTCAGTGATGCCGATCGATGTGCAAGAAAAGCTAATTAAAGGAATTTATGCGGCGCATAATGGTGTTTACAGAATGAGTGTCGATTTCGCGGACCTTGTCGAAACATCTAACAATATTGCACGCGTAGAGGTCAAGGATGGAAAAGCTACAGTGAAATGCTTAACACGGTCTTCTGTAGAATCTTCAAAGCAAGATTTGGCTAATGCATTAAAAAGTTGTTTTGAATTGATGGGGGCGAAGGTTATTTTTTCAGGAGATTATCCCGGATGGACCCCGAATGCGAATTCAGCAATCTTAGATGTGCTTGTGGAAACGTATAAGGACCTGTTCAATGAGTCTCCGGATGTTGTCGCTTGTCATGCAGGCTTGGAATGCGGAATATTAGGAACCAATTATCCGAAGATGGATATGATATCTTTCGGCCCGACGATTCTTGGGGCACACTCCCCACAGGAGCGTGTTTCTATTTCTTCGGTTCAAAAATTCTGGATGTACTTAAAGGAAATTTTAGTACGTATTCCATCTAAGTAAGTTTCTAGAGAAAGATTAATAGCATAAAAGAAGGGGACACATACTTGTATGATCGTCCCCTCTTCAATTGTTTCAAAATAGTATTTTAATTTAATTGGATAACGAAATCTTCCTTCGCTATTCGGACTTTTTTCATGTTTACTAACCAGTCATTTTCGGTGTCGCGATAGCCTAAAGCCAGAATTGTGACTGATTTCAAACCTCGAGCTTGTAAACCTAAGAGCTCATCGAGTTGTTCATTGTTAAATCCTTCCATAGGTGTGGCATCGACTTTCTGTTCGGCTGCTGCTGCAATTGAAAGTCCGAAACCGATATACGCTTGACGGGCCGAGTGTTCGAAATGCTGCTCTTTGCTTTTTTGTTGAAGGGAGCTAAAAAGCGTGTTTTTATAATCATCGGCGAATCCCTTTGGTAGACTTCGTTCAAGCTCCTGTTGGGTAAATACAGAATCTACACGTTCTTTTGTGTATTCATCGTATGCGGCAAACACCAATAGGTGTGAAGCATCGACAATCTGGGTTTGTCCAAAGGCGATAGGCTGAATTTTAGCTTTTAATTCCGAACTTGTAATTTCAAGAACTTTAAACGGATGCAAGCCGGAAGAGGTTGGAGCCAAACGCGCTGCTTCAACGATGTAGTCAACTTTCTCTTGTGGAACGGACTCTCCGTTCATTTTTTTTGTGGCGTAACGCCAAGTTAAATCTTGTAAAAGGCTCATTTTATTTTTTATTTGTTAAGGTGTATATATAACTTTCGATCGCATCATTGAATATCGGACTAGACTTTTCCGGAATAGTACTATTTGAGAGGAGCTCGATGGCGATAAACCCATGCAGCGTCGACCAAAAGCTTTTTATTTTTAAATGGATATCAATATTTTTAATGCCACTGGTTTTCGCTGTATCCAAAATAGCGTTGCTCATAATTTCGGAGACCTCATGCATTTCCATAACGCTGTTTAGCTTCTCACAAGTTGGAATTCCTAAGCCAAACATAATACGATAATAATCGGTTTGTTGGGCTGCAAATTTCCAATAGCTATTCGCGATATCACGTATTTTTTCGCTAGGATCGGTAGATACTTGTTGTGCTAGATCTAGGTGTTCCGTTAAAGCTGCGAATCCTTCCCGAATGAAATGTTCTTGAATCGCTTCTTTATTTTCAAAATGTTTGTAGATAACAGGAACGCTGTATTCAATAGCCTCCGCAATTCGACGTATGGACAGTGCTTGCCAACCTTCGTTCCTAACGATTGTCCACGACTGTTCGATAATGTTATTTCGAATTTCATCTTGCTGCCTAATTTTACGTTCGCTGATTCCCATTGTATTACCTATTTAGTTAACAGTGTTAGCAAAAGTAACATTATTATTTTATCTTGTTAATTTATGTTGAATAAATCAACATAAATCTGACATTTGTGTAGAATATCGGCTATATTTAGATGATGGAATTAACTAAATCAAAGAAAAAGGTTTCGCTAGTATTGGGTGGTGGTGGGGCGCGTGGACTGACACAAATAGGCGTCGTGAAGTATTTAATCGAACAGGGGTTTGAAGTTGACGAAGTTGTCGGATGTTCTATTGGTGCCCTGGTGGGGGCGGCCGTTGTAATGAATCGAACCAAAGAATTAAGTAATTGGATGGAAACCCTCACCAAACGGCAGGTGTTCCGTTTAATGGATTTTGCGAACCCCAGATTCGGACTTTTAAAAGGCGACCGAGTATTGGAACGGTTACATGATGTATTCTCAGATATTAATATAGAAGATTTGCCTATTCGGTATACAGCAATAGCGACCGATCTTAGGAATGAGGAAGAAGTGATCTTTAGAACGGGTAGTATTTATACAGCTATACGGGCGTCGATGGCGATACCCGGTGTATTTAGAGGAGTGGTGTTTGGTGATCGATTTTTAGTTGATGGCGG
>NZ_JABMCQ010000160.1 GCF_013179575.1 Sphingobacterium shayense
GCACCGAAAACGGGAAACGAACGTTTTCTGTGGTTTTTATGAACCCCTATACAGGAGAGTTCCTCAAAAAGCAGCAGACCGTAGGTGGCCCCGAATTCGACTTCTTCCGATTCATTATTGATGGCCACCGGGCACTCTGGCTTCCCTACAATATCGGTAGACCTATCGTTGGGGTAGCGACTTTATGTTTTTTGATTTTACTAGTCTCGGGTATGGTGATGTGGTGGCCCAAGAAATGGAACCGCTCCAATCGTAAAAAAAGCTTTAATATAAAATGGAGGGGGAGCTTCAAACGCGTTAATTACGACCTTCACAATGTTCTGGGATTTTATAGTTTACTCTTGGCATTTGCTCTTGCCGTAACGGGATTAGTTTGGAGCTTTACTTGGTTCGATAATGCATTGTATTTCCTCGCGTCTGGCGGCGAACAAAAGCATGAACATCATCACCCCCATTCCGACCTCTCTCAAAAAGGACGTGTATGGGACAACCAGCTTACTCCACTTGACAGCGCATGGTATGCTACCCTAAAGCAGGTGGATCAAATAGGTGGAATGTATATGACACCAATTTTACATGATGAAGATGATTCTTATGAAATTTTGATATATCATAATGACGGTTCATATTACAACCAAAGTGCGTATTATTATGACAGATACACACTCAAACCCTTAGAAATGGATGGTAGTAAATATAGTGAAGCAAAGTTTGCCGATAGGCTATCTATGATGAATTATGATATTCACATAGGGACAATACTCGGTCTTCCTGGTAAGATTCTCGCTTTCTTAATCAGTTTAATATGTGCAAGTTTACCTGTTACGGGTTTCATGGTTTGGTTGAATAAAAGAAAACGCTAGGAGGATCAATTAGGCTGGTGGCAGCATTGTAAAGCGGAAATTGATATATCCTCTTCGACTCCCGCAGTTCGAAACTTTCGAGAGATAATTCTTGGTTCTGAACCATTTGATTCCTTTTTGTCACCATTTATTAGGCACGCGCTCCAAAAAATTGCGTAGTTTCCCAAAGATGTTGGCAACCTTTAATGAATGCTTTTGTTATCTTACGGTGGGAACTACTTATTTTTGATCATGATTACCTATAACACGGCAGCCTTACTCTTTCCAGCGATCAGCTTAATTATGCTGGCTTACACAAACAGATTTTTAGCGCTTGCAGCTTTGGTCCGAAGTCTTCATGCGAAATATCTCGAACATAACAAAAGAGGAGTATTGAAAGGGCAAATAGATAATCTTCGATATCGTCTTAAACTAATCCGCCACATGCAGGGTTTAGGTATTTTGAGCTTTTTAGCGTGTATCATATGTATGTACGGAATATATTTGGAAAACATGGTTTTTGCCGAGATCTCCTTTGCATTAAGTCTCCTTTTTTTTACGCTATCGTTGCTCGTCTCCTTCTTAGAAGTTCAGTTAAGCAACAAAGCTTTAGAACTTGAGTTAAGTGATATGGAAGAGCGCCCGGGAACTTCTAAAGGTTAGATTTGAACGGCCTGTAATGTGATCCAGAAGATGCGCCTTTCCACCTTCAATGCTTCTTAGTGTCCCAAAACATTATCTAAAGCCGTCATTCCGTTTATTGTTTTAATCCGCCTTAAATACATAAGGCTTGTTTTAGCGTCCTCTTTGAATCTGCGCATGCAAAAAATTTGTAAGGAAATATAATTATATCTATTATTGTAATGACCATTAAGATAATGGACATTACATTAATGATAGTTACATTATGAAGTTTTACAATAGAACCGCGGAAATTGCACTCCTGACAAAAAATCACGCTCAGTCGTTAAAGACAGCTTGCTTTCAGGCTATTATAGGAAGGAGGCGTATCGGTAAAACGATGTTAATAACTGAATCATTGAAGGGCCAGAAATATTTATATCTGTTCGTCTCGCGTAAAAACGAGCATCTTTTATGCTCCGAATTTCAGAACGATGCCGAACAAATGATCGGTCTGAAGATATTTGGGACAATTAGTAAATTCAAAGATTTATTTGAGCAGTTGTTAATTTTTGCGACTAAAGAACACTTCACACTTGTAATCGATGAATTTCAAGAATTTGACAATGTCAATCCAGCTATTTTCAGTGACATTCAAAATCTTTGGGACAAGTATAAAAAACTATCGAAAATCAATTTCATAGTTTGTGGATCCATCTACTCGTTAATGACGAAAATTTTCGAGAACAATAAAGAACCCCTTTTTGGAAGATTAACTTCGAAACTATATTTACAACCATTTAACGTAGATGTAATTAAGGAAATATTGCATGACTACAATCCTAGCTACAAACCCGAAGACCTGTTATGTCTGTATATACTCACAGGCGGGGTAGCTAAGTACATTGAGATATTAATGGAAGCTAATGCCTTTACTAAAGATCTTATGCTAGACATGGTTACGCAAATGGATTCCGTGCTGCTGAGTGAAGGTAAAGATATTTTAATTACAGAATTTGGGAAAGAATACGGAACTTATTTTTCGATACTTCAATTAATAGCATCAGGGAAGACGACACAGAACGAGATCGACTCTATTATTGAAAAAAATACAGGTGCATATTTAATCAACTTAGAAAGAGACTATTCTTTAATCGTTAGAAACAAACCTATTTTTTCAAAACCCAATAGTCGAAAAACAAGATGGAGCGTCAAAGATAATTATCTTCAATTCTGGTTTCGGTTTATTTATCCAAACCAATCGCTTATTGAAGTCGGACGGTTAGACCTCTTACGAGAAACAATCGAACTAGGGTATAAGCAATTCAGCGGGCTATTACTAGAAAAATACTTTAGAGAAAAGCTATTCCTAGAGGAGCGCGTGACGGAAATTGGAGCCTACTGGGATAGCAACGGAGAAAATGAAATAGACATCGTAGCAATAAATAGCATTGAGAAAAAAGCAATCATTGCAGAAGTCAAACGCAATCCTAAAAAAATAGATCTGGGAAAATTAACATTAAAAACAAAAGCCTTACAAAAAGATATTGGATCCTACCAGTTAGAATTGAAAGGATTCTCTATCGATGACATGTAAAATGGGCCCGCTGACCTGATATTGATTTTTCTATAGTTAAATAACTTCTCTGGTAGCGGTATATCGGCTCGATCAAATACATTATTTAGTAGCCGTGACACGACTATTAAATATTTTTTTAAACATAGGCCTACGGCTTTTGTTAGAACACCAATGGACGTTACAAAAATTAAAGAGCAAAAACATGCTGCTGAAGCATTATTGAAAAGATTATTACCAGAAAGAAGCCAAGAATTTGATGTTCAAATTCAGCCCACTATCGAAACTAATAAAGACTTCTTCGGAATTGAAGCAAAAAATGGTAAGATTGAATTGAGCGGCAACAACCCAGTCTCCGTTGCTTCCGGACTACATTGGTATCTCAAACATATATGCCACTGCCATATTTCCTGGAACAGCGATCAGTTGGATCTTCCCGAAAAGTTGCCGACTAATTTTGAGCCTATCCTGCGTAACACAGAGTTTGATATCCGCTGCTATCTCAATTATTGCACTTTCAGCTATTCAATGGCGTGGTGGGACTGGGAACGTTGGGAGCGTGAGATTGACTGGATGGCCCTGCATGGGATAAACATGCCGCTTGCAATTACGGGTCTGGAGGCGGTTTGGCAAAACACACTTCGCCGTCTAGGAATGGATGACAATGCTATTAAAAACTTTTTAGTCGGACCGACATATTTCGCTTGGCAGTGGATGGATAATTTGGAAGGATGGATGGGGCCTCTATCCCAAGACTGGATCGACCGCCATCTAGAGCTGGGTCAACGGATTATCACCAGAGAACGCGAACTTGGCATGAAAACGATCCTTAAGGGATTTACAGGCTACGTTCCCACTGCGCTTGCGAGATTTTATCCGGATGCCAAAATATACACAACAGACTGGATATCCACTTTCCAGACAGCACAGATCGACCCTTTAGATCCCCTGTTTGCGGAAATTGCAAAAATTTTCATTCAGGAGCAGGAAAAGCTATTCGGGACGGATCACTATTATTCAGTAGACCCCTTCCATGAAAGCCAACCTCCTATTAAGACTGCTGAATATCTTGAACAAGCGGGAAACGCCATTTATTCAGCGATTAACCATATCGACCCGAACGCTGTACTGGTTATCCAAACCTGGTCGCTCAGACAAGGATTATTACGCGCCATACCAAAGGAGCGCACGCTGATGCTCGCTCTAACGGGCACAAATTGGAAAAAACACGAAAGCTATTGGGGACGTCCGTGGGTAGTCGGTATGATGCACAATTTTGGTGGTCGCAATTATATTGGCGGCAATTTAGCGCATTTTTTGTCTCATGCACTCCACCTAAAGCAGTTACCTGAAGCCTTAAACGTGCAGGGGCTTGGCATCTTCCCCGAAGCAATTGAGCACAACCCGGTTATCTACCAAGCTGCGACAGAGATAGCATGGCATGAAACCCTCGAGCAAGACGTGCCAGGCTGGACAAAAAAATACGTGATCGCTCGTTATGGGCAGCTCCCTGATGCCGCTGCGCGCGCCTGGAAGATACTTCTAAGCACCGTGTATCAGCAAAAGAAGGTGAAAATTGTTTCTATGGAATCTCCAATATGTGCTCGACCAGCGCTGTTTATGCCTAGAGTCTCCATGAACGGAGATATGGTTAGAGACTATGATTTAATAGCACTTTGGCCAGCGTGGAAGGAAATGCTGGAAGGGGCAAAAGAGCTGGGTGACAAACCTACCTTTCAATATGATTTAGTTGATATCGCTCGGCAGTGTCTAGCTGATCTAGCCTTACTTTTACACGAGTCCCTCGGAAAAGCCTACACTTCCAGAAATCATATAGCACTTAAACAGGCAGGAGAACAGTTTATCGATTTGATGCAGGATTTGGATGACCTTTTAGCGACTAGAGAAGAATTTTTATTGGGAAAATGGCTGCATGACGCGCGAAGGTGGGGAAATAATGACGAAGAGAAGAATCGATATGAACAGGCAGCACGTACCTTAATAACCATATGGGGTCCCGTAACACCAAACGCATTGTTTTTTGATTATTCAAACAGACAATGGTCGGGTTTAATCCGCGGATTTTACATTCCGCGCTGGCGCATGTTCATAGACTATCTATTGGGGCAGTCGGAAGAAGAAAACAAACGATACCACTCACGCAAACTTAAGAAATCATACGGAAGGCCAGCAAATAATGCCAATCCGTTCTTCCAGACACTCTCGGCCTGGGAAAAATCGTGGACAGAAGGACACGAGAGCTACGCTAACGTTGCTACGGGAGATGCTGTCAAAATAGCGAGACAACTGTATTCCAAATGGTGGCCAGTCATGGAACATCAGTCGCGTCAACTTACGCCTACCGTACAACAAGAAGATTATGTGGAAGAAGTAAGCCGTCAAGCAGATGATGTTGATAATTTTGGTTTGTAGGGAGTACCCAACCATTTTGCAACAAAGGAGAATCCTTAAGAGAAGTGAAAAACTTCTGGGTTCTCCTTTAGCAGGATAAATTACAACACCTAAGGGGTGTTATAATTCCATCTCCCCATGGGCCAGTATTCGAGAAAGTCCAGCTAATAAAACTGATGCTATCAGAAAACTAAAAATGATTAGGAATCCCTATTCTCACTTTCTTCCTCAACCCCTTCTTCGATCAGTTCATTCACCTCCTGCATTTCTCCACGATCGAGTTCGTCCACCTCTTCCTCCTGCTGGTCGTCATGTTTGTTGATATGAAAGCTACATCCCATCGGAAAATGGTCAGACCCAACCGATGGATAGATGAATAATTTATCGATAAAAATATCAGGACAATGGAAGACAAGATCTAACGGAACTCTGAAAAACCAATATTTAGCGTGAAAAGTAGCTAAAATACCTCGTCCTATTCGAGCATCAATTAATTCACTGGTCTTCTTAAAAAGAATTGATGACTTGGCCCAAGCGACGTTATTGAAATCACCGGTAACTAGCACAGGAAGTTTATAGCCTCTAACTTTTTTTGCGATGCTTAATAGGTCGCCATCACGTTCTTTAGAATTTTCCTCTTCAGTCGGACTTGGTGGCGGCGGATGTACGCCGAAGAAAACAAACCGATAACCGTCGTCAGTCTCTAATTCCGCTTCAATACTGGGAAGATCGTCAGCTACAAAATAATGTGTCTTAATGTTTCTCACCTTCAGTTTCGTGTAAAGGTGCATACCGTATGTATTGTCAAGTGTAACCTTCTGCTGGTTCGGATATTCATCTTCAAGTACACGCAATGCCTTTTCCCAGTTACTATCACTCTCCATCGTCAAAAATAGATGAGGCTTTTCCTCTCTTATCAGTTGAATAAAGCGCTCATACTGATCATTAAACTGATAGATATTACAAGAGATTATTTTTACCTGGGATGAGTTATGCTTAGAAGCACTTCTTTTTGTCGCCTTCCAAAACTTTGTATAACGAATAAAGATATACACATGATATATCATTAAGGCCAACTGAACAGCATTTATCAGCCATAAAGTTACTGAGTCGTTTATGTACAAAAAAGAGGTGATGACGGCAGCCACCTGCAAGACTAAGATCTGCAGCTTAGCGAACTCCGGAACCCGAAAGACCCAATGCTGATTTTGTACAAATGGGAGAACACTAAGCAGTATAAGTATGCAAGAAAAGACAATTGTAATAATTTCCATTTACAGCTAAATTAAGAAATTCCACCTAAAATAAAATTTAATTGACATTCAGTAAATATCAAATAGAGTCTTTTCTCACAGCCATACAGAGCCAGCATAACGAAAAACAGAAAATAAACGGATGGCTAAAAACTTAGTAACATTAAAAAACACCAGATTTTAAGGTCAACTATCCAATAGACCTTAAATGTAAGGCCAAAATCTTAGCTAACATTAAAAAACACCAGATTTTAAGGTCAGCTATCCAATAGACCTTAAATGTAAGGCCAAAATCTTAGCTAACATTAAAAAACACCAGATTTTAAGGTCAGCTAATTTTTTTTATTAAGTTTGTGTATGCTATATACAATTAATCCCGAACGTAATAAACCTTGGAATGACTTACCGGACCTCCCTATCGATCCCAAAATATATCAAACTATAAAGGTATACGAGCAACTTGGTAATGCTAAAGCAGCACTAGCTCGATTACAGGGACGGAGCATCGTTATTCCTAATCAAGGACTGCTGATTAACTCTATCAGTTTACAAGAAGCAAAGGCTTCGAGTGCTATAGAAAATATTTTCACGACTGATGACGAGCTTTACAAAGCATACAGTCAGGATCAAATAAACCAGCGCAGCGACTCTGCAAAAGAAGTGCTCAATTACCGAGAAGCCCTTTGGAAGGGGTATCAATATTTAAACGGCGATCAGCAAATCGACATAAGCTACTTTGAAACAATATATCGCACGGTAACGGGTTATAACGATGGTATTCGACCCCCAGTAGCTCAAATTTATATTAAGCAGGGAGGAACTGGACCCAATGCTGGAACCCCTTTTTATACACCTCCACGAGGTCCGGGAATTGTAACAGCAAAAATGAACAATCTCATCAATTTCCTAAACGACGATAAAACCTACTCTTTAGACCCTCTGTTAAAGATGGCAATTGGGCACTTCCAATTCGAAGCAATCCATCCCTTTAGAGATGGTAACGGACGCACTGGCCGGATCTTCAATATTCACTACTTAACAAAAAAGGGCTTACTAGATTATCCGATACTGTACTTAAGTCGTTATATTTTGGAAACCAAAGAGGATTATTACGAGGGACTGTCTGGAATCACTCAACGAGGCAACTGGGAACAATGGCTTTTATACATCTTAAAGACGATAGAAATAACGGCACATACGACCTATAACAAAATTAACGATATTGTAAATGCAAAAGACGCTATACTAAACCTTATAGAAAAAGATACAAACTTCACTCGACCCGAAGTATTAATCGATTCGCTATTTATTCAACCCTTCACGAGGGTCAAACATCTTCAAAAAGTTTATTCTGAAAATACGGCTCGAAAGTATCTCGAACGATTGGTAGACATGCGTGTGTTGGAAAAACGAACGATTTCTGGGAATTCTTATTACCTTAATTTAGAACTTTATCGTATACTGTCCGAATAATTGAAAAGCAGGACAAAACACAAAATTTGAATTTGAACAGCGATGCTGGCACGTTGATCCTCTCGAGATCTCAAAAAGTGGCACCGAGTAATAATCAAAACAGCAGGGAACCATATTTTCACTATTATCAGAAAGAGTGCCGTAAAGATTCCTGCGAGGAACCCTTACGGCACTTGTTAAAGATATTTTAATATACTTGAGTTTTACCTAATACACACCTCTACTAAAGCTTTGAAATTTTTCCGTACATCTCCGCTAAGGCAAATTGGTCGAGAAGCGATTTTCGATTTTTCTTCTTCTCGCCACTCCAGTCTGAATTGAATAGACCATTTCTCTCTCTCATGTTATCCCATGCGAAGTCTAAATTTGACTGAAAGCCATCCACATATAGTCTATTTGCATCCAACTCATAAAGCTCCACAAATCCTCTCATCATTACGGCAATGAACCAGTTATTACTAGTCTTCAAAAGTTTGATCGTTTTACCTGTAGACGCCACGTTGTAATCATAGAAAAAATAATCATAGGAAGACTTCGCTACGTTCTGGGCATCTATTAAATACTGCTTCTGATGGGTAAGCTTAAATAAGAGTGCACCTGCCTGAATCATTTGACCGGAGTTATAAGGGTATTTTGTTTTCTCAACGTTTCCGTTCAAGGCTATGTTATCAAAATACAAATAGTCAGTAGTATCTTGTAGATTTTCTTTTGTCCATATATATAACTCTTCCGCCAGATCTAAATAAGTTTTGTCCTTCGTTGCCTCGTATAGCTTTGCTACCATAACAATCGCCGGAGCATTGGAGCACGTATTTTTCGATTCCTTGCGCTGCTCGCACCAGTAAATTCCACCACCCAATTTCTCGTCCATCCCACTTGCAACAAATTTCCAAATTTCGATAGCCTTGTTTAGATACTTTTTCTCCTTTGTTAGCAGATAGAGATCTGTGTAATCAATACCTAACCAAATATTGTCATCGTAGAAACGATCCGACTGAGGCGCTGAATTAACATACGACGCATATCCGGGCGGCGTTCGTTTATCATAATAAGCGTCTAAACCCTTAAGGACGATATTGTCGATTTCCTTTTTTATTTCATGATCATTCGACGATTCGAATATCGCTACCTGAGCGGAAAGCGCTCCCGAATACGGCCACAAATAAGAGTAGGGATTTGATCTAGTAGAGTTCTCTCCCCCGCCCAAATAATCTGCAACATAATTTTCATTATAAGGATACTGCTCCCTTAACAAGGGACTGTTTGGCACGGCATAGTATTTATAAACAGAATCCATTATTGCATTGGCTCGCGTCAAATTTCTGTTTTGTTGCCCATGGCTTGTTAAGGATAAAGCGAGCAAAAAAACACTCGCGAGACAAAGTTTAATGATGTTGTTTTTACAGAATCTAATCACTAGAATAGAGTTTATAAGTTTAAAAATAATTTAATTTACGAGGCCGAAATTAGCGTGTCTCACTAGCCCCTCAAATAACATTGCAGCACTTGTCTGTGATGTTAACTTTGTGTTGCCTACCGGGATCTCGCTCCAAGATTTCCCAAACAATAGGACATTGTGGTCATTCCCACGATTCCACGCTACCTTTCCGTTATTGATCAAGAAATTTTCAAATTTGGTC
>NZ_JABMCQ010000161.1 GCF_013179575.1 Sphingobacterium shayense
CGATGGCTCCAGTCCAAATTGCTCTCATAACTTCTTATCCTTTTTAATTATATAACAAAAAGTAGATACAATAGTTCTTTTTAATAGCGCTTATATGTTCTTGCGGAAGATATTAATAAGTTTTTTGGAAATGGCCTGCTCGCGCATTTGAGGCGAAAGGGCTCCCGTTTTTTTTAACCAACGATCTAGACTGCCATTTTCATAACAATCGATTAAGACAGGACTAATATAGTGCTTGCGTGAGATGAGCTTCGAGTTTCCTAATAATTTGGCAACTTCGTCAAGGGCAGTCTGTAGGATTTGCTTTTTGGCAGCAACCGTTATTGCGGGCTCTAACGAACAGAGGCTGGTAAGGAACGAATGACAAGCGCTCCAGGTACGAAATGTTTTACAAGTTACCTCCTGTTCATAATGTTCCCTTAGATAATTATTCAAATTGATGGACTCCAAATTGCACTTTTCTCCAAACGCATCAAAAAATTGGAATAATCTTTTTCCCGGAATCTCCTGAAGGTCATTAAGTATCCGTGCTAGCGGCTTACTTTTTATCACCTTATTTTGTTGCACACCTTTTTTCCCTACGAACGAAAGAGCAATAAGGTCACCCCGTATATTAAGATGTTTTTTTCGCAACGTCGTTAATCCAAATGATCCGTGTAGTTTTGTGTACTGGCTGTTGCCGGGACGAATTGCGGTTAGATCCATGATATGGAGCGCAATCGCACTAATTTTTGGCAGGCAAAGCTCCGGTAATTTCATATCCTTTTTTATCGACTTTCTAAGTTGGGGTAGTCCCTGACCAAAACTAGCAAGCTGCTTGAATTTATCTTGCCCCCGCAGAGCGCGCCATTTGGGATGATAAATATACTGCTTTCTGGATTTTTGGTCTATGCCTGTCACCTGAATGTGCCCCTTAGGATCGGGACAAATCCACACTTTGCTCCACTGAGGTGGAATGACAAGCGATTCGATACGAGCGGTAGTGCGCGCATTGCGAATCGGCGCCTTACGGCGATTCAAATAGACAAATCGGTTACCGCGACGTTTTCTGCGGTATCCTGGACCGTTGCAGTCGATGTAGACTAGCCCACCACCATTTAGCAACTTTTCAACAGAAGTCATTTGTAGGTCGCCGTTAATGATTACGGATGGCTTCGATCAATTCTTCTTTTCGCATTCCATGGCGCCCTTTGATACCAATATCCTTCGCTTCAGCAAGTAGTTCGTCTTTATTTCGATCTTGTAAATCTGAGGCTTTTCCACCCCTTTTGCTTGACTTAGGATCATTCGATATCCGGGCCGCTTTCTCTTTGCTCATCCCTTTGTCGCGTAGAGCTTCATATTTAGCGTCGTTCTTTATACTTTTTCCGTGCTCTTTTGTCATAACATTAAATTTAATAACGATAATGATAACTTCGTAAAATCCCTGAGTACACATAGAACATCCTAAATAATAAAATAGTTTCGAGAATTAAAATTAGTTACAATGCTAACAATCCAATAGGAACAACTACGGAGAATCAGTCTAATCGCATGACGAGCAGAAAACTAAAACGCCTCTAGATACCCACTTAAGGCAGGTGACTAGAGGCATCAGATGTTATAAAGGCCCTCAGAAAGGAGCTATTTGTCAATATCTTTTAGGAAAATAGCCTTTGCTTCTTGATCGTCAAAATTCTCAATTTCAATCAAAAGCTTCTTTTTCATAGTCGCTACAACGCTCTTATACTTAGGATCATTATACACATTATGCATTTCTTGGGGATCTTTCGCCATATCGAACAGTTCCCAATCTTCCACACGTTTGTAATAACGAATTAACTTATAATGATCGTCAGCTACGCCAAAGTGCGGACTTACCGCATGTTCTCCATTCTCAAAATAGTGATAGAAGAGATTCTTGCGGTGCTTCGCTCCCGGTTTATTCAATATTCCAGCGAACGATTTCCCCTGCATGTCCTCCGGTATATCTACTGATGCCAATTCCAAGAGCGTCGGTGCAATATCTGCATTCACCACCTTTGCCGATATCGTGGATTTAGCAGCTATTTTTCCAGGATACTTCATAAGAAACGGAGTACGGAAAGACTCCTCATACATCCAACGCTTATCAAACCAGCCGTGTTCACCCATATAAAAACCTTGATCTGATAAATAAATCACAATGGTGTTTTTCTCGAGATCTTTCTTCTTAAGATAATCTAATACCCTGCCGATATTTCTATCCATGGATTCTGCCGTATTCAGATAATCGATCATATAGCGCCTAAACTTCCATTCGGCTAGATCCCTTCCAGTCAACTTTTTAGATTCAAACTCCTTATATATTGGTGCGTAATATGCAATATATTTATCACGTTGCTTTTGATTCATTCGCTTGAAGTTTCCATCAGCCATCATCGCCTCTAGCGTCGGAAACATCTTCAAGTCGTATTCCATCTGCATATCTTTGTCAATAGACATTTCTTGCAAGTTAGCAGCATCTCGTGTGGCATAATCATCGTAAAAGGTCTTTGGAAGCTCAAAATCCACCGAGTCAAATTTGCCGAAATCCTGTAGATCCGGCATCCATGTTCTATGAGTAGCTTTATGGCCTATCACAACACAAAATGGTTCTTCCCTGTCTAACCCATCTAACCAGCCTAGAGCTTTGTCCGTCACAATATTCGACACATAACCTTCAGTCATCTTCCTACCATCTTTACTGGCAAATACCGGGTTAAAATAAGTTCCTTGACCAACCAGTACATCATAGTAATTGAATCCTTGTAATTTTTCACCCAAGTGAATCTTGCCAATCCAAGCAGTATTGTAACCTACCCCTTGAAGCTGTTTGATAAAAGAATCTTGGTTAAAATCGAACTCCGATGTTTCATTATCACGAAAGCCATTTTTATGACTGTATTTTCCTGTCAGTAACGTAGCCCTACTCGGGCCACAAATCGAGTTGTTTACATAAGCGCGTGAAAACAGCGCCCCTTCATTGGCAATTCGATCAATATTTGGTGTTTGTGCATATTTAGAACCGTAGGCGCTTATTGTTTGGTACGCATGATCGTCGGAAAGGATAATAACCACGTTCGGTCGCTTTTGCGCCATCAACTGACAACTTAGACCGAAAAGGACAAAAATTAGGGTGATATATTTTTTTAGCATAGTTCATTGTGTTTGGTTAGTAGCGATAGAGTTTATGAACAATTAAAAGTCTATAGCGATACTGTACTTGTTTTCAAAAATCGATAATAATTCGTTTCGATCCAAAATTAAAAGTTGATAAACCGATTAATAGCATAAAGTTAGTCCAATGCATCATATATCTATAGATATATAATTACTACTATATCCTCGACTGATCGGAACTGACAATTTTCACCCGGCTAAAACCTGTAAGCATCGCCACCGCAAACCGTGTATGCGCTCTTATATGAAGCTCCATATTTCCATCGATGTTTAGCAATCCCTGGGAAAAACAGACCTCAGGTTCTGTAAAAATAAAGATAGCTAACCTGTTTCAAACAATCAGCAAACGAAACTTTAAAAACTATTTTGTAAATTTATTGCGAAACCATTATGAAAGTCTCGCGCATAACGAAGGATGAAAAAAAAATCATACGAGTAAATGCGGCGAATGAAGCAGACTCTACGGAGGGAGTACTAAAATTAAAACAAATGGAAAAAAAACAACGTAAAGCGGTTTCAGGACCGATTCGTGATAAGGAGCGTACCAAAAAAAAACTGATTGCAACAATTGGTAAAATTTTGGCTGAAGACAGATATTCGGAGCTAACGATATCTCAAATCGCTTCCGTATCTAAGTTAAATCCAAAGCTAATATATTTATATTTCGGTGGTGTTGACCAGATCGTTCAAGCATATTTAGAGGAGCAGGGACTTACAACCGCGCTTTCAGCAAAAGTCGCGCTAAAAATTTTAGAGAACCCGAAAGAAATTGTTGCTGAAGACATTGCCTTTTTCCTAGAGAAACAGTTTGCTGAATTAATCGAAGATTCAGAATGGCAGGGAATTTTACATTGGGCGCTTGTCGCTAAAAACAAACACGTAAAAAAACTCGTTGACGAGCGGAACGCACGGATCGATTCAATTGCCCACACTTTCAAAAAAAGCGGTGATCCGGCGTTACAACGTGCTGGGAGCGCAGATGAAATGGCCGTTGTCGTAGCCGGCGCACGATTCTTAAGTATGCGCGCTAAGATGGATGACAGCGTTTTTTTGGGGCTAGACATGACTAAAAAAGAAGATCAAGACAGGATAGCACGTGCGATCGATAAGATCATTACAGCACAGAAATCATAGATTGCTTGCCACACACTAGACGACCTCCTTCATCTTCTTAGCACTGAAAAAACTAGATTCCCGACAACGCATTATCCTTGAGGTACGAACTGTCGGTAGGACAAATTATTTTTTCTTTTCTTTTGGACGATCAGTTGGATCGTTAGGCATCTGATTTACCTGTTCTACTTGCGGATCCACTCCTGCCTCCCCGTCCTTATCTTTAGATTTTTGTGTCTTTTCCACCACCGAGCCCAATTCTCTGTAAGTTTTCCCTTTTTTTTTCTTAAGCTTTTCACCAAGCCCACTCACTTCATTTTCAACCTTCGTTGCCATTATAACTCCTTTTTTTATTGTTTAAATTTTGCTACCAGAAAGACGTGTTAGCATTAAAAGAACGCACAACTTGACATTTTGTTCTCCGATCAACCCTGTGAAAAAAAGGTACAAAATATTACCCTAGAAAGGCAAAATTTCGCCTCAGAAGATCTTTCTCCTTGGTTATATAATGGAGGAAGTAAGGGAAAAACTGCAGATCTAGGCTATTATATCGGTTACGAGATTTGTAAATCTTATTACAACAACGCGTTGGATAAGAAGCGTGCTGTAAAGGATATTATCGAACTAAACTATGACGACAATATAGCTGTCGATAAGTTCTTGGTAAAATCAAATTATCTAGAAACGGCGAAATAGACGTAATGCTGCGCCTACTAAAGATTTCAATTAATAGACCTGTCATCGCCGTAATAAACAATCAGCATAGTATTTCACTTAAGCAGCACGACCAAAGAATACAACATATTTTAATTATATTGGTCTTACCAAAGAGTTAAAAAATATAAAAACATAGAACAATATGAATACGCACGAAATCAAAGCGTTTGGAACAAATGAACCTACTTCGGATCTAAAAGAAATGGCAATAAATCGCCGGGAAGTTGGTGTTAGGGACGTTGAAATCGATATTCTTTTTTGCGGTGTTTGTCACTCGGATTTACACACCGCGCGCAACGAATGGGGTGGTACAATTTACCCGAATGTCCCAGGTCACGAAATTGTTGGAAGAATTACAAAAATAGGACGAGATGTCACAAAATTTAATACAGGAGATTTGGTTGGTGTCGGATGTATGGTGGACAGCTGCCGCGAATGCGAAAGCTGTAAAGAGGGCCTCGAACAGTACTGTGAAAAAGGAAATATCGGGACTTACAATGGGCATGAGAAACAATTAAACCAGCAAACTTTTGGGGGCTACTCAGAACGTGTAGTTGTAGACGAAGATTTTGTACTACATGTGCCTAGAAATTTAGACCCAGCCGCCGCTGCGCCCCTTCTGTGCGCGGGCATTACAACTTATTCACCCTTAAACCATTGGAAGGTCGGTCCTGGCACCCAGGTCGGAATTGTCGGTATTGGTGGCCTTGGGCACATGGGAGTTAAAATCGCCAAAGCGATGGGAGCGCATGTGGTAGTAATAACGACATCTCGTTCTAAAAAAGGAGATGCACAACGCTTAGGCGCTGACGAAGTAATCCTATCCACCGACCAAGATCAAATGAGCAAAAATAAAGGCAGACTCGATTTTATTCTAGACTGTGTCTCCGCGCAGCATGACATCAATGCTTACTTGGGTTTACTGAAAAGAGATGGTTCTCTCACGCTCGTTGGCGCGCCAGAACATCCTTTACCTGTTGCAGCATTCAGTTTGATTCTTTCACGTAAAAGTTTTTCGGGTTCCATGATTGGCGGAATTGCAGAGACACAAGAGATGCTAGACTTCTGTGGCAAGCACAACATTACTTCGGACATCGAGATCATTAAAATACAAGACATCAACGCCGCTTATGACCGTTTACTTAAAGGGGATGTAAAATACAGATTTGTAATTGACATGAACTCCTTGAAAAACTAAAATGGCTTGTTATAAAATCTTAGTTTCGAGAGAATTTTCGCTTGAATGAGACCAAAAAAAATAGCCGAGTACCCCTAAAAAATACGACAAGTACCTTTTAGGGGTACCTATTATTTGTCTCTCTCAATAAAATTTAGGCTATTATATTTGGGCAATGGTCCTAGCTGTTCGATTCGCTTTTTTCTTTTTCCCTTTATTTGCCCACATGACGTATCCTGTTACGGGAAGCGAAGCGCAAATGAGAGACATGAAGAAATATAATATCTTTGTCCCGAATCCCCAAAAATTTCCAACGTGGAGATCGTAGTTCATAGCCCCTATTTGATCGCCTAATCGATTCGTATCATCACTCTTCACGTTTTCAAGAAATCCGTCCTTCAAATTAAAATAATACCATACAAAATCACCCGTTCGGTCTTTCTGCAAGCGAACCTGAATATCTTGTTTGTCTGCATCTGATTTTAATCGTAAGGACATCATGTCTGCGCCGGGATGTGTACGCAACGAATAAGTTAACGCTTCATTGAGTGTATGAATATTGGTTTCGGACCTCTGTATCTTTTTTACTTCCTTTTTGTCGAACGCGTTGAACGCACTTACGTAAATATTTTTAAAATCTGGATAGGCAAAGGCTAACCCTGTGACGGCAAAAACTAAAGCCACCAAAAGCGCATAAAATCCGGATACATTATGTAAATCATAGACCACCCGCTTCCTTTTCACTTTAAAAGAGAGTGTCAACCGTCTCTTTAACGACTTCCATCGCCATTTTTTTGGCCACCATAAGACAACCCCGCTCAGCAATAAGACCGTAAATATTAATGTGGATATTCCCACCAGGGGGTGTCCTACTTTTTTACCTAATAAAAGGTTCAGGTGTAATTGAAGAACAATTTGAAAGAACTCATATTTCGTATTTTCAATTGCCTGCACCTCTCCCGAGTATGGATTTATAAAAACACGCTTATAGTATTTTTGATAATTCCAATGTCCGAACGCCTCGTCGTCTACCTGTGCCGCACGAAAGACCCAAGTTCGATCCCTTGCCGGGTAAAGGTCTATCCGTGATATTCTCTCTTCTTCGGCTAATGCACTCTGAGCAATGGATATAAGCGTACTAATCGCTTGTGGAGCTTGCGTAGAGGCTCCGTCCCTGATGTAGTAACGCTCAGGGTAAGAAAGCAATTTTAGCTCATCTTGGAATACGTATAAACAACCTGTTATACTGAGAATAAAGACAATCACGCCCGAGAAAATCCCTAGCCATTTATGGAGCCATATAATCCCCTTTTTAACCATTATTAAAAGCTAAAATGCAAATTCAAATTAGCTATAGTCCCGTTCCCTCGAACGTACTCTGGGTCGAGCGCGCGATATTGACTTACGACAGGGTAATAATTTGTATTGAAAAGGTTTTCAATTCCCAAACTCATTTTCCACTGTGTATTGAATGTGTAAGATGAGGATAAATTGAAAAGATCGACATCTGTCACTGGTCCTTCACTATTATTGTATTTCCCTTTTTCATTTACTTCAAAACGATCGCGTGACCCAGTATGAACCCAAAACAATTGCAGATCCCATTTCTGAGTAGGATAATACGTTATAAAAGCCGACGCTTTAGCTGGCGCAATACGAGAACCGTTCAAATAAATTTTTTCACCGCTGTCAAGCTCCGCTTTGCCCTCCACATAAGCATAACTCCCACCAACATTCAATTTACTACTAATGGTGGCATCCAATGTAAGTTCAAACCCATTTACCTTTTCGGGTTCACGTTGCGCCATTAAATAGCCGCCGACGTCAACCAGATTCACACCCAATTTTGATGTACTAACGAAATAAGCGGCAGTGAAATTTAACATCTTGTAACGCGAGGAGAACCCTGCTTCATAGTTATTGGTGATCACTGGATCAGTCTCAATCTCTTGTATCGTATTTTCTTCTGCCCGTCGTAATATACGCCCTAACTCGTTGATGGCAAACCCCTGAGAGAAGCTTATGAACGGATTGAAAACATCATATTTGTTATACCGAAGGCCGGCGTTGAACACAGTTGCTTTATAAGGGATCTTACCCCCAGAAACAAAGATACTACCCTCATTGTCTGGTCCCTTAGCGATCGTATTAAAATCTTTTACACGCACAGTAGCATTTTCGTAACGTACTCCTCCTTTAAAGATCAGATTTTCAAAGAAATCTATTTTCAATTGCGCATAGGGAGCTAAATTGACCATCGATAATTTGGGAATATATACTCTGCCATCTACCAAATCCTGGTAGGTAACGTCATTAAGAAGATCTAAGCCGTATGTCAACTCCGCGGATGTACGACCGATACCGAACATGGTGTTGAAGTTTGTTCGTACGCCTTTTTTGTTAGATTTTATCATTGTCTGCCCCGGCCCGTACCACGCCGTTCCGGAAGCTACATAACGGTTCATTGAACTGAAACTGTTTATGTATGCGGTCACATCGAGTGTGGTATTCGCAAATATATCTTTATTTGAATAACTTAACATGGCGTTATGGTTATAAGGTGTTCCCGCAGGTTCTCCCGGTTCCTCGCCTTTCACCCCTATTGTTGTCTTTTCGCGATACACACCGTTTTGGCTGATATATTTTGCATGTTGTGTGCTCCCATAGTAGTTGTATAACAGCGTTATATCGGAATGATCGTTAATATCGTATCCGACTTTCATAAAACCGTTGTAGGACCGCATATTCGACAATCCGTCTACCTGTCCAAGGGCAATACCGTCAGCGTCACGTTGGAGACCTGTATATTCTAGGGTTCCACCAACCGTATATTTCCATTTATCACGGGATCCGGAAAGTGTTTGAGCAACACGATATCCTATTGTTTCCTCAGGATGAAATGGACTGAAGGTAGTTCCAACCGATGTTGTACCACCGAAAGCCTTTCCCTCCTTGTTCTTTTTAGTTATATAGTTAATGATACCTCCCGCGGATCCGTTCCCAAATATTGATGTCGCGCCTTTTATTACCTCAATTCGTTCAATAACACCGGGATCGATCGATCGTATATCTTTCGAACCGTTCATTAATGGCGTGGATTGGGGAATTCCATCAATCAACACAAGAACTTGTCTACCACGTAAAGTCTGTCCACTATTATTGGCTTTATTCGTACTGGGGCCTAGTCCGGGTACCGCGTTGCCCATCATAGTTGCTAGATTACTCGAAATATTTAACTGCGTCTGGATATCCTTTTGGTTAAGAATAGTCACCGACGAAGGAACTGTATTGATATTCTCCAACTTTCTTCCCGCGGTTACAATTACTTCATCGAGATAAGTACTATCCTGAATCAAAGTGAATGATAATACCGATGAAGTTATCGTTGCCGGCAAAGTCGTTTTTAGATCCTTATAGCCGACTGCGGATATCGTCAACTTCGCAATTTCAGAAAGAGGTTCATCCATTAAGAATTCACCTTCCTTATTAGTCGTACCAAGCAGGCGCTTGCCGAGTTTCAGCGATGCACCTTGAACATCTGCGTTCTGCTGGTTTTGTATCTTAAGGGTTACCCCCGCGGTTTGCGCTACGGCAGCCA
>NZ_JABMCQ010000162.1 GCF_013179575.1 Sphingobacterium shayense
ATGCATATGAGTAGACCCACTCTTTATCGAAAAATAAAGATGTTATCGGACTTATCTCCAAACGAACTCATTAATCTTACACGACTAAAAAAAGCGGCTATACTTTTGCAAGAGGGGAACTACAAAGTTTATGAAATCTCCAGTATGGTCGGATTTAGCTCTTCGTCCCACTTTATTCGAAATTTCCAAAAACAGTTTGGAGTCAGCCCGAAAGGATGGGGAGAACAGCATCGTGAATCTCCGACCTTCACTTAAGAAAGCCTATTTCTTCTTCACGCGTTCATTAATAATAAACCTATCATCCCACGGTTCAATTCTAATGGCCGACCGAAGAGAGCAAGATATCAATAATCGCTATTAAATTCATAGACATTTCTTACGTTAGACTATGCAATAGTTTTGTTAGATTAGGTCAACTTTTTATTTTTGCAATAAAAAAACATCACAATATAGATTTATGAACGACATTATCGCCTATCTATCAAATATTTCACCGATTCTCGCTGCATTCTATGCAACCGTTTTTACATGGGCGCTTACTGCGTTGGGTGCAGCCGTAGTCTTTCTGTCAAAAACAATGAATCGGAATTTTATGGACACGATGTTAGGTTTCACTGGTGGAGTGATGGTTGCAGCAAGCATTTGGAGCCTGTTAATTCCTGCCATTGATCTGACAGAAGGCGAAGGGTTCGCTCAAGTGGTACCCGCCATTATCGGCTTTTTACTTGGTGCGGGATTTCTATTTTCGTTAGATAAGGTACTTCCACATTTCCATGTGAATTTTCAAAAAGTAGAGGGAGTGAAATCTCCCTGGCAAAAAACGACGCTACTCGTTCTAGCAATTACGCTTCACAATATTCCCGAAGGTCTTGCTGTAGGCGTACTTTTTGGTGCAGTAGGTGCTGGCATCCCGGAAGCGAGTATAGGTGGCGCAGTGGCATTAGCATTAGGAATTGGCCTTCAGAATTTTCCCGAAGGAATTGCCGTATCAATGCCCCTCCGTCGCATGGGTATGTCTCGCCGTAAAAGCTTTTTCTACGGACAAAGCTCCGCTCTGGTAGAGCCTATCGCTGCAGTTGTCGGCGCGTTAGCCGTCGGTTTCTTCACGCCTATTCTCCCCTACGCATTAGCGTTTGCCGCTGGAGCGATGATTTTCGTTGTGATCGAAGAAGTGATCCCCGAAGGTCAGCAAAACGAGAACTCAGATTGGTCAACATTAGGATTTATAGGTGGTTTTATTGTTATGATGACCATGGACGTCGTTCTAGGTTAGACCTTCAACCTCCTATCTGATAATTACCGCTCAAGTGTCCTGTATTACAAAAAAATCCTGAAGTGGGGAACTTCAGGACTTTTTTTTACTAACCAATTATTAATTAACCTAATTTATGAAAAAAATTACTCTTACTGTATTCTTATATCTTAAACGTCGAAGGCATAGGCATAGTATATAGTCGCCGATACTTTAACAAATTTTAACAGACTAATGAAAGAATTATAGATGCAAGTAGACGCTATTTGCAATCTATAAAACTAGCGAGTAGCTACAGCGTACAGTCTGCGCATATTGTGTATACCCGTAAGCGTAAGCTGGGCAACAACAACTGTATTACAAAGACCCTTAGTTCGAGGCAAGAAAAATTAAAAGTTAGTGAAAACTAGCACTTTGAAATAGGCGCAAGGAAACGCATTGAGGCTAGAATATCCGACATAAAACAGCAGGTAACAGGATCGTTCATAAAAAAAATATCCGTTATTGTTCGGATAAATTTAAAATAATACATAACTTTGGAGCCTGTTCCCCTCCCCGGGGGGCATAATTTTCATAAGCATATAATGGCCGCTCAGCACGGCCATTATTATTTTCCAAGCCAATCTCTAGTTCATTTTTCCCTGCTATTAACTCTAATTTAGAATGCAGAATAATAATGTAAACACACCAACTGTACTAACAAAATAATCGATAAAATAATGGTTATTCCAAGCAATTTGGTGGTCACAGGAACGGTGTTATATACCTTTAAAAATTTTGTACGCATCTCACTTTTTAAGCTAGGTAGTTTTTCTCAAACAAAAATGTTTCTTCTTGTCCAAACATTTCAATTATATGCTGTAAAAGTACAAACAATATTTAACATTTCACACATCGTTGAATGATATTTTTACTACAACAATAGAATTAAAGAACTATTTATATTTTTGAATATCAGTGTCCACGAATCGACTATTGAACAGAATCACACTAGATCACAGATCTAAAAAACGCCAGTAACACTTTAATAACCTTAATACCAACATGTTAACAATATAATCTTGAAAGAAATAAAACGATCGAAATTTTATTATCCGATTTTCAAACTACTTAGCAAAGCAATTCGAAAACAACGGTGAAGGATATGAAAGTGTGTCGTATAAAACTATAAGGAATGAAAAAAAACAAATAATTACGAATTGAGTATGCTGATGGAACAGAAAGCAATTAGGAGAAATAAAATCGGAGATTTGTGATAATAAAATGTATGCACCCGAGCTCTCCGATCGGCATTGGAGAACAGGGTGCATTCACTTTTAACTAAACAACATATATATGAAAAAAGCAGACTACACCTTGTAGTCCCTGTCTTTTCCTAAATTATGAGATTACGCGTGAGGAGGTTTGGTCGTTCCATTACACATAAGTTTATATTTTATAGCTGCTAAAAAAATAAGGCGTTTTGTAAAAATATCACACCTATCTAAGCGTTTAGCTACAATATCTATAAAGATAGTATTTATTCTTTATAAAACAAATACGAGCGAACCGATTTTATATTTTCCAGTCTTTCACAATAAAGAATGACGAAACTCCCTGCTATATAGCCTACTGATAATTTTCGTTTGCGTTATATAATTTTTAGCTTTACTCCATGAAACTTATCATCTTTGACCTAGACGGAACACTAATAAACACATTAGAAGATTTAGCAAATAGCGGTAATTACGCATTAACTGTTCATCGCTTTGCTCCCCATCCCATCATGGCATATAAAAATTTTATCGGTAACGGTGTCGACAAATTAATTGAGCGAATTATACCAGTCGACAAACGAAGCGCCGAGCTAATCAAACAAGTGAAAGATACCTTTGTCTCCCATTACAACGACCACGCGCAAGACCACACCCAACCATACCCTGAAATTCAACAGCTATTAGAACAGTTACAGGAAAAAAATATCAAAATTAGTGTAGCCACCAATAAGTATCATGCGGCCGCAGTACCTCTCGTTGCACAATATTTTCCGAAGATCAATTTTGATTTGATTCTGGGTCATCGGGACAATTTCCCGATCAAACCCGATCCGGCCATTGTACTCGAAACGCTAGCGAGGTTGGCTGTAAACAAAGAAGATTGTTATTACTTAGGAGATTCTAACGTGGACATGCTCACCGCTAACGGTGCTGGCGTCAAAGCAATAGGCGTTACCTGGGGTTTTAGATCAGAACAAGAGTTGCGTGCAAGTGGTGCGGAATTTATCATTCACTCCCCTTTAGAATTGCTAGAAATCATCAAACAATAAGCCGTTCTCCGAAAAGAACAACAGTGAACTTACTTAAATAGCTTGAATCCTCAACGAACCACTACAAACGCTTAGTGTAGAATTAACACTACATTTTCAAGAACAAATTTTGGCATTCGATTAAGAATGCCGATATTTGTACTATCATAATTTAGGTTTATAATTGGTTAGTTAAAGGTTTTCATTCTCCCCGTTTGAAAACCTTTTTTTTTTAAAAGAAGTATATAATCAAGAAAAACGGGCCTCAAAGGCCCGAATTCACTAACTAAGTCTATGAAAAAAATCGAATATTATATCTTATAGTATTGCTCCCAACCTTTAGATGGGGGTGGTCCGACCAACAAGCTATTTGCAAATTTATCATTCACGATTTCTTTCCGAACAGGATCGAACGTCAGTTTCGCATTTAACCGTTGTGCAACGACCCCTAGGCAAAAAACCTGACTCAAAGGACCCGCGATATCAAAGGAGGATCTAGTCTTCTCTTCCCCTTTACATGCTTTTAGAAAATTTGCAAAATGATTTGACGGTGTTTCTGCGACCTGTGGCAGCCTATCCGTCAACGCTTTAGCCCGTTCTTCAGGAATAATTGAAAGCGTGCTTGCATGCGAACCTCCTTTAAACGTTAACTCTTTCGAATAAATAATCTTGCCCGGATTCAACTTCGCAGGTTCAATCTTTCCTGTGCTTGGAGCTGGGATATTTGGATCAAGGCCCGACACGCCATATCCCTCAGGAATCGGAGGTAAATTATCCACTCCGTCGTACCAATTGATATCCACCGCGGGCATGTTTTTACGTTTCGGAAAATGAAACTTCAAGGTTGATGACATGGGGAAGAAAAAAGAATTATGTCCCTCTAATGAAACAGCATCAACCTGCGTTGGCAAACCAAGTTCCAAAAACTCATGCGCTGTATCTAAAATATGCGCCCCCCAGTCTCCCAATGCGCCCATCCCAAAGTCAAACCAACAGCGCCATTGACCGTTCACAAAATCTTTATTGTAATCATGACCCAAGGTTTGCATCTGCCATAGATCCCAATCTAAAGTCTCAGGTATTCGGTCTGGGTAGGGAAATCCTTTTATATTGGTATCCCACCCATGCCAACGGCGAGCGATATTCATATGCGCGTCAATACGATGTACATCTTTTATAATTCCAGCATCTTTCCATGCTTTGAACTGGAAATAATTTGCCTCTGAATGCCCCTGATTTCCCATCTGGGTAACAACATTCGGAAATTTCGCCGCTTTTTGCGTCATCAACTCTACTTCCAGGAATGTCCGTGCCATCGGTTTCTCTACATATACATGCTTACCTAGATCAATGGCCATCATGGTTATTGCAAAATGAGAAAAATCAGGTGTTCCGACCGTTACGGCCTCGAATTGATTCCCGATTTCATCGAACATCTTACGGAAATCCTGAAACCTAGGAGCATCAGGAAACATACTGATTACCTCTTGCGTATGCGGTGCCCCCATATCGACATCACATAGAGCGACGATATTACACAAGCCGGTCTTATATAGGGCTTTTATAATTTCCCCACCCCGGAAACCAATGCCGATACAGGCGAGATTGACACGTTCGTTGGGTTTTGCCATCGCGACTTTACCGAGCACAGAATTGGATAAGAGTGTAGCTCCTCCAAGCATCGCCGTACGATTTATAAAGCTACGACGTGATAAATAATGATTCATTGTAATTCGTTTTAATTTTCTGTGCTACTTCAATTTTTTTATTTTTATGCTACGAAATGAAACTTGATCTCCATGATCTTGAAGAAGGATATGTCCTTTTTCTGCCTCACCAAAGTTTTCCCAATCTTTATATTTGCTGATAGCTACAATATCCTTAAATTCTTTGCTTCCCCGTTGATATGTTACCATCAGCTCCCCATTTAGATAATGCTCCACTTTGTTATCTGGTGTGACGACAATTCTACCTCTATTCCATACCCCTATCTGACGGCGAGGACGTTTGTTTCTGTTAGAAGTGATTAAGTCGTATAATGAAGCTAATGTACGATTACCATCGCGACCTAACTTAGCATCGGGATGACGTTCATCGTCCAGCACCTGATATTCCAGCCCGATTGCCGAACCTTTCGTTTGTTCTTTAAGAGTCACAAAGTATTTGACTCCGCTATTAGCACCTTCAGTTAACTTGAACTCAAAAGAAAGATCAAAGGCTGCGAATTGCTCTTGAGTGATTATATCCCCCCCGTTGGTCGACTCTGCACCGTCAGATTTTTCAACCTTAATTATCCCATCTGAGATAGTCCACCCTTTCTCCGGAAACGCACCTGTTTTCACTCCTTTCCATCCTTTGGACGTCTTTCCATCAAAAAGAAGACTTACACCTGCTTTTTTCTCAGCAACGCTCAAGTCATTTTCCTTTAGATTAACAATGTAAATATCTTTCGGAAATGAAGTAGGTTTCAAGTTCTCTGTTTGAATACGGACATTCTTAAAATAAACTTTCTTGCCATCCAGTTCATCAGGAATGCTGTGTACTTGCAGGCCGATAAAGCCCTCTCGATCTATCGTATCAATAACAAACGCCGTCGGCACGCCATTTAAGAACGTACGCATTTCGTCGCCAATGGCTTCAATACGCACATGATTGTATTGCTCCGACTTGTATGCTGTTTTCGCTTTTGGGTTTAGGTCCAACGGATATAACCATAGCCGTCGCGCTTCGTCGTATATACCGCCCGCCCAAGCTCTCGAAGTAGGATCTATTTCGACTTGTCGACCATACACCCTACCTAGCCCATTATTTCCTGCTGGATCGATATGGCTTCGTGTTTGCACGCCGGAATTCGTCTGATTCCCTTCCAACTTGACGTCAAGTTCTAAGATAAAGTCACCATATTCTTTTTCTGTTATCAAAAACGAATTCGGTGTTCCTTTAGTCATCCTTCCAACGATTACACCGTCCTCTATCGTATATGGTGCTTTCCCTCCTACCGCCTTCCATCCGTCCAATGTTTTACCATTAAAAAGATTCTTCCAGTTTGCGTCAGAGGTTTGTGCTGAGGATGGAACCATCAGTGCCAGCATCATCCCGGCTGTGGTCACGATCTTAACAATTGCATTCAGCTTCTTCATGTTGATTATTCTGTTTAAATTAGTTTTGTTTCTTTTTCGACTTTTCCCACTCAAAAGAAAAAACACGATAGCATGATGCTATGGCTTTGCTTCATCCTTATTGGAATCCGGTTAGAAAACCTAGTGTTTACGGTTTATAAGTATGACCGAAGTCGTTTATACAATAATATCAATTATTTCAGCCGATAACGAGAGAATCCTACTTAATTTACGAAAACGTTTTAGTTTATATTTAAAAACATGCATCTCACTAGTATGGCCTGAGATTATTTAAAGTAGTGCCAATTAAACTAAATAAAACTCTGTTTATCAGAAAATTAGACATAAAAACCCACATGCACCAATAGTAACGAACATGCGAAAACCTCAACATTTCTCCCCTACCGCTTAAACACTCGGAAATAAATATTTGGGGCAATTCCACTTTAACCTAACAAAACACGAGAAAAGCTATGGGCCATAAAGAAAACCCCATCAAAGCTTGAAGGGGTTTTCTTTATGGATGCTAATAACTTTATATTTTGGTAGTCTCTACAATTTCTCAACCGGCGCATGTTCGGAGTCGAGTTGGCTGAAAACCGAGTTTTGAGAGACGAATTCTGGGACAATTCCTTTCAATTGACGCACAAGTTCCAACGCATTTGAATCAGCGCTACCATGTTCACTTGCAACATAATCACATAAACCTTCCAAGCGAATTCTTTTTTCGATGATATCACTTGAGGAAACTTTAGCGATCATAATTTTAGGGTGATGTGTTTTTATCGTATTTTCATTGTTCGCCAGTAGTTCTTCATAAATTTTCTCTCCAGGACGAAGTCCAACGATCTTAATATCTATATCTTGAGGATATCGGTAACCTTTAAGCTTAATCATACGTTGGGCCAGATCCATAATTTTTACAGATTTCCCCATATCAAATACAAATATCTCACCCCCCTTACCCATGGCTCCTGCCTCAAGAACGAGCTGGCATGCTTCAGGAATAGTCATAAAATAACGGGTAATATCGGCATGAGTGAGTGTCAACGGTCCGCCACGCTCCATTTGCTTTTCGAATAGCGGAATTACCGAACCGTTTGATCCTAATACATTTCCAAAACGGGTTATAATAAAATTAGTACTGGAACGCTGCGAACATGAATTTACATAAATCTCTGCCGCTCGCTTTGTAGCTCCCATAACGTTCGTCGGATTCACGGCCTTATCCGTGGAAATCATAACGAACTTATAGACATTATATTCAATGGATAGGTCCGCCATAATACGGCTCCCGTATACATTTGTCCAAATTGCCTCATACGGATTCGCCTCCATCAACGGAACATGCTTGTACGCTGCCGCATGAAATACGACGTCTGGCTTATACTTGTCAAAGATACGACGCATAAAAATCTTATCACGCACGTCGCCAACTATGTAATATGCTTCGGCTGGGTTCGTTGAATGAATTGTTTGCTGAACATCGTATAAAGCAGATTCCGCTTGATCTAAAAGGATTATTTTTCCATATGGTAGACTCGCAATTTGGCGCGCTAATTCACTACCAATAGATCCTGCAGCGCCTGTTATCAACACCGTCCTCCCTTTAAGCTCTTGTTCAACCACCGGGTTATCAAGTCTGATAGGCTTTCTACCCAGGAGATCTTCGATACGGAGTTTACGTATTTGCCGTTTCCCTCCCCCATTAAGTAGCGAGCGTCCAGGTTGCATTATTTGCAGCTCTAAGTTTAACTGTTGAAAATGATCGGTCACGCGTGCGAGACGTTCGGGATCATTGTTCTCTACAGCAATGATAACTTCATCGATGTCATGTTTCTTTATATAAGCCTCATCAATATCTGTGATATGCAGAATACGCAGGCCACGCGAATTTTTGCCAATTCTGTTCACTTTATCCTCTACAAAAGCTACTACCTTATTTTTCGCTCGAATATCATCGTGCAGCATGGCAAAGGCAACCAGCCCTGGACGTGATGCGCCAAATATCAACACATGTTTATTTTTACGCTTAGCAAAAAAAAGCATCTCATAAATTTGCCGATAAGCAACCCTAGCGGCAACGAGCATCACCATTGTAAAGAAGCCGTGCGTAAATATGAGTGAATAAGAAAGGTGAAGATACTGCGCTCCTATGGACTCAGCAGGAACGAATGAACGTAAAAGAAAATTAGTGAAAAACAAAATCATACAGGCCAACCATATGGTCTTGAATATTCGAATAGCCTCACTTAGCCCGGTATGGCGAACGATGTCCTTATAGGTCTTCATCCATAAAAAAGCAACGAGATAAGCCATTAAAATGATGATCGATTTTTTGACCATCAGTTCTACATTAAAATTCCCCACGAAACTATTTACGATAAAGTGTGATCCTAAATAACAGCAAAACACAATAATCATATCGATCAATAAGATCACCCATCGGGGATTATCTTTCCGCAACTTTCTCTTCAACAAACTTAAATCCATCTTGGATAACAACGTTTTAATATATAGGTATAAAATATTAATTTTGTGACTCAATACTCGTCTGGCTACGATAACAACTATCTTGCCATAACATTTTATTACGCTACTGAAACAGTACGGCAGGGTAAGCGCCTTGCTCAACAAGATCAGCAATCTGCTTGGTAACGAATGGCTTATCTTCTGGATAAGTGACACCAAACCATTTGGCCTCTGTTGGTATTACTTTAAAATCTGCGGCCCCTTGGTGAACCATTTGGTCTGGAATAGACGGAATAAAATACTCGGCTTTCGGATTATCTTTGTTTTGCTCTACAAAAGTAGGAAATCCGGCTTTAGCGACGTCAAGAATAATGGGATCGAATCCCCAAAAATTCATCGATACCGGCGTTGTTTCTACTAGCGGATGTTCTTGGTC